>DAOTZR010000104.1:0-2984 GCA_034434315.1 Anaerolineae bacterium | reverse complement strand
GGCTTTTCGCGGGGTTTCGGGCGGATTTTCCGCTCCTTCAGGCTCGGGCTTCGGGCCGGAACCTGGTTCATCGGGTAGCTTTTTAATGTGCCGTCGCACCGGGCGACAGGGCGCAATACTACCAGGATTGGTATTTTTGTCAAGCAGGCGTTCCTGGCAAGTATTGCTGTTTCACCACGCTGATTTTCGGCGTTATGGGTGTCTGGCTGTCGGCTTAACCGACTTCCGCCGATGGAGCGCAGGATTATGAACGTTAAAAATTTAATCGGGTAACGGCTGGATAGTTGAATGGGAAGGGGGAGAGCAAGCCCGGCGATGATGCGGTGATTGAAATCACCTCGTTGGGCCTGCAGCCAACGGTCGACCTACGCCGACCAAAATGTATTCCTGGCACAGGATAAATCCTGCGCCACAACGACACAGCTCGCGGTGATTGCAATTGTCTCGCCAGGCCTTCGGCTACGCCGACCAAGAAACCAGGCGTCGGCGCAGGCCAACGCTCAGCGCCGTAGGCGCCCCGGTTGTAGGGGTATACCCTTTTAATCGGCGCCACCAGAGGCCTTCGCCCTGAACGAAGCTGATGTAGGAGCTTCCACCTTGTAGCCGGATAGCTTCGGCCTCCGGCGCCTTCCGCGATGGAACGTCGCACCGTCCGGTTGCCCGTCACGCAACGCCGTGCCTTGTTACCCGATTAAATTGTTAAACTCCATAAATCACCGAAAATATCGCCGATTAGTGAGAAATCGGCAAGCACTGACGCCCCTCGCCGCTCCGCGTAGCTTATTGAGTCACAAAGAGCAAAATCTTGCTGCTGGCAGGTTCTCCCAGGTTCAAATGGTAGTCCTTGAGATTTATCCTGCACAAGAGATTTCATCACGACAAGGCTGTTTCATAACCATCAGAAATCCATGGGGGTCGAGTACCAGACGGTTCCCTGATAAAAAAGCCGTCCTGGTTCAGGACGGCTTATAAGTCAACCCCGCTGTGCCGTGTGCCGACGGTTTTGACCCTGCTCACGCAGGTGGGAACCTGCCCGAAGAATCCGCTTTGCCCGAAGGCTAATGCTTCTTCTTCCTTGGGACTCCGGTCCCCTTAAGATAAAGTGTTGGCTCAAAACCCCATCCCGGCATCACGCACACAGCAGGAGTAGCGATATGATACCATAATTTCTCCAGAAAACAAGATGGCGATCCTTTGACGCACAGGTCAGGCTTCGAAATGGCTCAGGACTTCGCGCATGACGCGCAGCCAGTTGCCACTGAGGATGGTCTCAATGTCCTCCTGGCGGTAACCGCGCGCGGCCAGGGCTTCGGCCAGCCTGGGGAAATCAGCCGCAGAGTCAAGGCCTTCCGGTACGGCTTCCTGACCAAAGCCTCCATCCATGTCCGACCCAATGCCAACGTGTTGGGTCGAGCCAAGCAGTTGGCAGATGTGGTCAATGGCCTGGATCAGCCGCTCCAGGGGAAGGCGCGGCATGGTTGCATTCCAGGCCGGAGCGAGCATCCGGTTGTAGGGAATGACGCCAACAACGCCTCCGTGTTCGGCCAGACGCCGAATGACATCATCGGTGATAAGGCGCGGGGAATCCGGCACAAAGATGCGGGGATTGGCATGCGTGGCGACAACCGGTCCGGTGTAAAGGTCCAGGGCCTCGTAAATATCCGCTATCCACAGGTGACTGATATCCAACAGGAGGGAGTAGGCGCTCATGCGGCGCAAAAGGGTTTTGCCCTCATCAGTGAGCGGACCAGGGTAGGCGTTACCGCCGGCGTAGATGGAACCAGAAGCCCAGGCCAGGGAAAGGCCGCGCAATCCCCGTGCCACCCATGTGTCCAGTTCTTCTGGGGTGCGAATGGGGTCCGCGCCTTCCATGATCACAAATACTCCCAGTTGCGGCTTCTGATCTTGCCAGGCTTGCAGGACGGCTTCAAGGTCGCGTGTTGTTTGCAGGAGACGTACCGGGCCGCTTGCGGTAAGCTGGTGGTAATAGTCGAGCTGGGCCATGGCCTGGGCGTGGGCTTCGTCCTGGGTGTGGTAGACGAGTGGCTCATGGCTCCAGGAGCGCCAGGCGGGAGCGACGAAAAGGCTGGCACCGATGACGGCGATGCGTCCCTGGAGCAGGGTGGGCACAGAGGCCATGCATACGCCAGGGCCTTTACCCGGCGGAGGATTGCTCGCTTCGCGCGCACGAATGACCTCGACAGGTTGGAGCAGGTCACGCCCCAGTACGACAGCGTTATAAGCCAGGTCTATGTGTCCATCTACGATAATCATGGTCAGCTAACTCCTCGCCAGATTTGCGCTACAGGGTTCAAGATTGCTCGCGACGCAAGGGGCGCTTGGTCGGGCGGCCGACGGGGCGCGGGTATTTTGCGGGGGTAGGAGCTATTTTGTCCACCAGAACCAGGTAGCGCGCATCGAGTTCGGGCAGGCTGACGGGGACCAGGGCGCGCAGTTTGCCCCCCAGGTGTTCGATGGCCCACAGGGCATCGCGGGTTTCGACGGGGGCTTTTTCGCCTTTCTGCGCCAGCATCCATCCCCCAACGCGCACCAGAGGCAGGCAGTACTCGACCAGGACGGTCATGTCGGCAACGGCGCGCGCCAGGACGCCATCGTAGCGTTCGCGATGGTTGGGGTCCTGCCCCAGCTCCTCGGCCCGGGCGTGTATGATGTGAACGTTTTGCAGGCCCAGTTCGGCGACGATGGCCTGCAGGAAGAAGGTCTTTTTGAGTGTGGCTTCGACCAGGGTCAGGTGCAGGTGGGGTAGGACGATTTTGAGGGGAAGGCCAGGAAAACCCGCACCCGTGCCCAGGTCCAAGAGCTGCAGGGGCGCCTGCCAGTAGTCTTCGGGAAAGGCGTGCAGGCATGAGAGTGAGTCCAGGAAGTGGCGGATCTGAATGTCCTCCGGCGCAGTGATGGTGGTGAGGTTGAAGCGTTCGTTCCACTCCAGCAAGGCTTGCTGGTAGTGGGCGAAGGCGCGGATG
>DAOTZR010000103.1:0-19853 GCA_034434315.1 Anaerolineae bacterium | reverse complement strand
GCCAGGTTTAACAGGAATCTTAGAGCCTGATACGCCAGCCACAAGAAAAAGAAAGCCGCCAGCTGCGTCATGTCCAGGTAGAACTGCGGTGTCATCCAGGTCATAGGACGGCGTATGTACTGGCGCACCACTTTGATGAAAGGCTCGGTTAAGGCCAACACCACCCGCATGAGGGGATGGTAGCGGGGGACCTTGAACCAGGGCAAAAGCAGACGCAGCGCCAGCGCCACGCCGATAACGTTGAAAGCTATGGTCAATAGACTCATGAGGGTACGGGCGATTCCTGCCAGCATAACTCACCTCACAGTTCAGGGCCGCGCGGGCCGAAGAGTGCGCGACCAATACGCACCAGCGTCGCGCCTTCCTCAATGGCGACCTCGAAATCATCGGTCATGCCCATGGAAAGCTCGTGCCACGCTGCCATGGGGAAGCGCTCCCGCAACGCATTGCGCAAGGCACGCAGAGATGCGAAATACGGACGGGCCTGTTCCGCCTCTTCCACGATAGGCGCCATCGTCATCAGCCCGCGCACCTCCAGGGCCGGCAACTCCAACAGCATCTCGATCGCCTTAAAAAACGTCTCGCGGATGGGCGCCTCGGTCTCCCAGCCGGCCAGGGGAAAGCCGTATTTGTTCTTCTCGCCCGACATGTTGCACTCCACCAGCACCGGGATACGCAGGTCCAGGCTTTCGGCCAGGTCGTTTAGCTTATACGCCAGAGGTAAACGATCCAGCGAGTGAATCAGAGCGAAGTCCAGGGCATCCGCTGCCTTACGCCGCTGCACGTGACCAATCATGTGCCAGAAGGGCCGGGCTGCGGGCCGCAAGGCCGCTACCGCTTCTCTCTTGGGCAGGGCCTCTTCCACCCGGTTTTCGCCGAAGTGCTCTAACCCCAGGTCCAGAGCCAGGGCCACCAGCTCCGGCGGATGGGTTTTACTGACCGCCACCAGGGTGACGGCGTCCGGTGAGCGTCCAACACGCAACGCCGCCTCGGCGATTCGTTCGCGTACCTGGTGAATCCGCTCCGGCAAACGTTCCTCTTGTCCCATGTTTCCCCCTCATTTTTTGTGCGATTTGGGTTCGGCGGTCTCTTCCCCGCTCAATTTGACCACCAGCGAATGACCTTCGCCGCCCTCCAGGGCCTGGAGCACGCGCAGTGGCCATAATCGTGGATGTTCCTCCAGCAACTGCGCCGCATTCAGCAGGTTGCGCAGGGCAGCGCTCTCCCCGCGCGCCCGTTCCAGGGCCGCCTGCCCCGCCTTCCTGGCCCGCAGCGCCTCCATGTAAAGCGCCTTCACCTCCGCCGAAAGCATCACATCGCGCAGGCGTAAATCTGCCAGTTCCAGGCCCAGGGCCTGAGCCTGGGGTACAGCCCGCTCGTAGATTTCGCGGACCAGTTCCGCGCGTCGGGTCAAAATCTCCTCGAAAGGATAAGCGCCCCACACCTCGCGTAACTGCGTCTGGAGCATGAAGTGCAGGGCTTCCTGGTAGTTTGCGACCTCTAGTAGAGCACGCTGTACGTCGGCCACGCGATACTGACACACCAGGCTGACTTTCATGCTCACCGTATCCGCGCTGAGCAGCTCCTGTCCTGCCAGAACCGCCCAATGCCAGCGTACATCGGCCCGGAGCACCCGATCCATGCCGATGATCCGCACATGGCGACCTGGCACGAGCACACGTTGCATTTTTCCCCAGCGTAAAAGCAGACCCCGTTCATAATCGGGGATAATCACGAGTCGCACAGGCCGCACAGCCACCAGAATGACCAGCACAATCAAAAATAAGAGTCCATACTCATCGGCGGGCATAGGCAGTTTCCTCTTCCCATCTGCAAAAGAGACCTGTCTCGAAAGCCAGAGCCTCAGGCGGAGGCCCCAACACCTGCATGGCCATCGGCCCCTTCCGCTTCCGAGACAGGCCTGGCGGGGTATCGAACCCCCTGGGTCCCGGTGCCGACAGCTACACTGTTGTGCAGGCGATGCCTGCGCAACAGTTTCTAACGGCAAATTTACTATAGCACAGATTAACGCGGCTGCAACGTCGGCAAAAAGGCTTTCCGGGCCGACAAAAAACCGGCCCACACCCTCGTGTGGGCCGTCTAAGGTTGGGCTGATGGCGGTACCTAGTCGCGCAGGAAGTCGCGCAAGCGACGGGCGTGCGCCGGGTGCCGGAGACGGCTGAGCGCCTGGGCTTCGATTTGCCGCACCCGTTCGCGCGTGACGCCCAACTTCTTGCCGACCTCTTCCAGCGTGTAGGTTTGCCCATCCAGCAAGCCATAGCGCATCTGCAGGATTTTCACCTCGCGTGGTGGCAGCTCGCTGAGGATGTCCATCAACACCTCGCGCAGCATATCGGCATTGACCTCATCTGGCGGGGCGGGGCTATCGGTATCTTCGACGAAGTCGCCTAGGGTGCTATCCTCTTCATCATCGGTGGGCATCTCCAGGGAAAGTGGCCGGCGGGCCACATCCAGCATCTGCTCCACCTTGCGCAGCGGCAGGTCCAGCTCGACAGCCAGCTCTTCCGGCGTGGGATCGCGTCCCAGGCGCTGCGTAAGCTGATGCGAAATGCGCAACAGCTTGTTGATCTGGTCGCCCATGTGCACCGGAACCCGGATCGTGCGGCTCTGATCGGCGATGGCGCGCGTTACGGCCTGGCGAATCCACCAGGTGGCGTAGGTGGAGAACTTATGCCCACGGCGATAATCGAACTTGTTTGCCGCGCGGATCAGGCCGATGTTGCCCTCCTGAATCAGGTCCAGGAAAGGCACCCCGCGCCCGATGTATTTTTTGGCCACGCTGATCACCAGGCGCGAATTGGCGCGGATGAGGTGCTCCCGTGCAGCCAGGCCATCCTCGATAATCGCCTCGACCTGGCGGCGTTGTTCTTCGTTGCGGAAGCGCGCATTCTTGTACTTGAGCTGCATTTTGCGCCCTTCCTCCATCCGCTTGGCCAGCTCCACTTCCTCTTCCGCGGTGAGCAGGGGCACTTTGCCGATTTCCTTGAGGTAGAGGCCGATGGTATCATCTACCTCGATCGCCCGATAGATATCCTCTTCGGTGGCCTCATCCTCAAACTCTTCCAGCTCCGCGCGCATATCCAGGGCCAGCGGACGTTTGGTCCCATGGCCGCCTACCGTGATTCCCGCTTCCATCAGCATGGCGATAATTTCGTCAAGACGGTCGAGGTCGTCCTCGGCCTCTGGGAACACGCGCAGAATGTCATCATAGGTGACATACCCCTGCTCGTAGCCCAGAGCCAGCAGATACTCCTCGCCGCTTTCCTCTTCCGCCTGGACCGGGGCAATAACCGGCAGAACCTCGTTCGCCGCCTCGCCGACTTCCTTTTCAACCTCGGCCAGCTCTAGCTCATCGAGCTCGTCAATATCTTTTTCTTCACTTTCGGTCAGGAATTCTTCGTCGTCCAAACTACTCTCCCACACTCAAACCTGGCAAAAAAGAGCACGGCCCGCTAAACCGGCCCGTGCTCCACAAAAAGCGAACATATACACTATAACACAAGTGTGGGGCTTTTGTCAATACCCCTGGCCGGTTTTCTCCGGTTTCGGATAAATTCCTAAACGCTTTGCTAACGATTGCGCGGCTTATCCTCTCCTTGAAGCCGTTAAGCTTCGGGGGTGACGCCGGCTGCGCGCAAAGCGCGCCAGACTTTTTCCGGCAACAACGGCGTATCTGGGATGAGCACGCCGGTAGCGTCGTACACAGCATTGATCACAGCCGGCGCAGAACCGTTGACCACGATCTCGGAGACTGACTTGACCCCCATCGGATGGGATGGTTCGAAAGTTTCGACAAAGATTGTCTCCATCGGTGGCGCTTCGTTGGCGCGGAAAACGCGGTAATCGTCAAAAGCGGTGTTGAGCAGGCGCCCTTGCTCGTCGAAGTGCATCTCCTCGGTCAGGCCGTAGCCCAGGGCCTGCAGCATACCGCCTTCCGCCTGGCCGCTGGCCGTGAGGGGATTGACGATCTTGCCCGAATCCAGGGCGATAAGCAGCCGATCCACCGTAATCTGCCCGGTTTCGATATCTACCGTAACCTCCGCGAATTGCGCCGCAAAGGGCGGCGGGCTCACCGGACTGCGGAAGGATTCGACGGCAGCGATCTGGAACTGATCGCTGACGTGCAGTGTGTGCAGCGCGACTTCCCGCAGGGTCACGCTGCGCCCGTCGCGCGTCCAGACGGCCCGATCGTGCAGGGTGAGGCTGTCAGGGTCCTCGCCGAGCATATCGGCGGCAACCTGGCGGATTTGGGCCGCTACTTTTTCGGCTGCGCGCGCCGCGGCACCGCCGCTGATGTAGGTAGTGCTGGAAGCGTAAGCGCCTTTGTCGAAAGGCGTGACATCCGTATCGCCAGTGCGGATGATAATGTCATCCAGGGTGCAGCCCAAAACCTCGGCCACAATTTGCGCCAGGATGGTATCCGCGCCTGTACCCAGGTCCGCCGCGCCGGCGTGGACGTTGAAGGAGCCATCGTCGTTCATTTTGATGCTGCAGGAGGCCATGTCCAGATTGGGAATCCCCGACCCCTGCATGAGGAAGACCACCCCGATGCCCCGGCGCAGATGGGGCTTGCCGGGGACGCGATGCCATTCGGGATTGCCGTATTTTTCTTTCCAGCCCACCGCGCGCATTCCTATATCAGCGGCTTCGCGTAAGGCATTGGTGTAAATGATTTCGCCATGGGCTTCACGTCCCTCACTCCAGGTCCGGCTCATGATGTGTTCGGCGCCCGGCTCAATCAGGTTCTTGAGGCGGAATTCAATCGGGTCCATGCCCAGCTCGCGCGCTACTTTGGTCAGCAGGGTTTCGGTGGCGACCACTCCCTGCGTGACGCCGTAACCGCGGTAAGCGCCGGCGCGCGGGCGATTGGTGTAAACAGTATCGCCCCAGAAGCGCACGTTGGGGGTTTTGTACAGGGGCAGGGTCTTGTGACCGACATTGCCCAAGACGGTTAAGCCATGGCCACCATAAGCCCCGGTATCGCTGATGGCCCGCAAATCCTGGGCTACCATGCGCCCATCCCGCATCACGCCGACGCGGTAGGTGATATTCATCGAGTGGCGGGTGGTGGTGTAGTAGAATTGTTCCACGCGCGTTAGCTCGAAGAAGACTGGACGCCCGGTAGCGATGGTGAGGTGGGCGGCAATGTCTTCGTAAATTTCCTGCTTATTACCAAAACCCGCGCCGATGCGCGGTTTAATCACGCGAATGCGCTTTTCCTCCAGGCCCAATACCGGCGCCAGAATGCGGCGTACGTGGAAGGGGACCTGGGTCGAAGTCATGATCACCAGGCGGTCGTCCTCGTCCCAATAAGTCAGGCAAACCCAGGGTTCGAGGGGAATGTGCTTCATACGTTGGGTTTTGGCCTGGACCTCAAACACGTAGTCCGCCTGGGCCATAGCGCCATCTACGTCGCCAATATCAATCCGCACTTCGGCCACTTTGTTACGTTTCGGATCGCTGGCGCCAAATTTGACGTAATCGGGTTCGTCATGGATTATCGGTGCGCCTTCGCGCAGGGCTTCTTCAATTGAAAACACAGCCGGCAGCACCTCATATTCCACCTCAATCAGGCTCAAGGCTTCTTCCGCCAGTTCCGGGGTTTCGGCAGCAACGGCTGCAACGCGGTCGCCAACATAACGGACCTTGCTATCGAAACTGGCGTAGTCCAACGGACCGGGGATGGGGTAGGATTGTCCTGCGGTGGAATACATAACCCGCGGCACGTTTTGATAGGTGAGCACTGCGTGAACGCCGGGCAGGGCTTCGGCGCGGCTGGTGTCAATGCGCTTGATGCGCGCATGGGCATGCGGACTGTGTAGGACCTTGGCGTAGAGCATGCCGGGGCGTTGAAAATCAGCCACAAAAGCGGCCTTGCCCTGGGCCAGTTTGGGCGCATCTACTTTCGGCAAAGGTTGTCCTACAACTTTGAAATCGGCCTCGGTTACGGTAAAGACCTGGGGCAGGGTTTGGGTCCGTGTTTGCACGCTGCCAGGACCTGCATCTGTGTCTGCGAAGGGTTCGATATCGGGTGCCGGGGGCAGCAAATCTTCGGGTATGGGGTAACCGGGCGTGCTGCCGGGAATGGGGGGCGGCGTTTCTCCCCGCAAATAGGCCGCAGCGCGCAGGATGGCTTGAACGGGTTTGACGTAGCCGGTTTCGCGCGAAACAATGCCACTGATCGCATCACGCACCTCTTCTTCGGTGGGGTTGGGGTTGCGGTCGAGCAGGGCCTTGCCCGCCAGAATCAGCGCTGGGGTGTCGTAGCCGCTCTGAATAGCACCGGTTTCGATGAAGGCACGCTGCAGGGGATGCAGTTCCGCGCTGCCCTTCCAGCCGCGCTGTTGCGGCCCGCCCAGCCCTTCGATGGTGAGGATCTCCGCGCCATCTACCTGTGCGGCCAGGGTGGTCACGGCACTGCGGATGTTGCCGTTGACCAACACTGTGCTGTAGCCGTCCGTCCCGTCTTCGCTGCCAAATTTCACGCTGGCATAGCCGTGACGGCGCAGAAGGTGCAACAGGGTTTCGTGTGGGTCAATCTCAAAGTTACGTTTTTCGCCGTTCAAGTACAAGGTAATTTTCATAGGCAAACTCCCTGAAAGATATTGCTCACCGCGCGTGGCGGTTGGTTAATTCGTGTATCACGTAAAAATAGTATAGCCCAGGCTGTCATAAGGTCAAAACGTGCCCGCCTCTATTTTCTGGGCAATGTGCTGGAGTACGAGACACGGATTGGTACGGGTGCAGCGGATACTCACAGTTGTTCAGGCCATCCGTGACTATCTGTCCGATCCGGGGGGTATCCGTGTTCTAGCTTTCGGATACTGTCCGGGCAAGACGGGATACCCCAGCGTGTTTATGGTGATGTTGTCGGCGCGGGGGTGTCCGTCGGTGGCAGCGTGGGTGTGGCGGTAGGTTCGGGGGTATCCGTCGGCGGCAAGGTGGGTGTGGCGGTAGGTTCAGGTGTAGGCGTGGCCGACGACGTTGGGGACGGGGTTACTGTGGGCGACGGTTCGGCGGTGCTGGTCGGTGTTGGCGTGGGCGTGAAGGTCAGGGTGGGCCGCGGCGTGGTGCTGGGACGCGGGGTCACCGTCATCACCGGATAAGGCGGAAGGTAAAGCGCCTGGCCGGCGTAGAGGCTGTAGCTGGTGAGGCAGTTGGCGCGCCGGATGGCATCCAACGTGATGCCATAGCGCAGGGCCAGACGGAACAGGGTTTCTCCAGGCTGGACGTAGTAGATGCGCCAGTTGGCGGGAGGCACGCAGGTGTAAGGGGGCGGCGTGGGCGTGGCTACCGGATGTGGAGGGAGGTACAGGACCTCACCGGGACGTATCGCAGCCAGGGGCAGGCAGTTGACGTGGACCAGGTAGGCCATGCTCAGGCCTTCGCGCCAGGCCAGGAGCCACAACGAATCTTCCGCTTGAACGCGATAGGGCACCCAGGTCGCGGGAGGGCGACATGAGCTTCCGGGCGTGGGGGGCGGGGTTGCGGCGCGCGTCGGTGTGGGTGAAGGTGCTATGGGGCGCGTTGGCGTGGGAAGGGGGGTAGGGGTGAGGGTAGGCATGAGCACCGGCGGTGACGTGGGCGTCCACCAGGGTTCTCCCCTCAAAGCCCGGTCCATGCGCGTCAGGCCGATGCTGCCCAGAACCAGAAGCAGCAAGATTCCGGCCATCCCCAGTGATCCCAGTATGCGCAGGGCACTGCGTCCCATACCCGCCCTTTCTTAGAATGCTTTTGCACTCCCCCTTGATAGGGCTATAATTGGATTATCATCCTTGCCCACATTATCGCATCAGGTACGTAGTTTGTCCAGTGTGCCGAGGTTCCTGGCTTCCTGGTCTCGCACCGTCCAGCGAGACGTGCGTGTGTTGGGGCACGTCTTTCCCTGGCGCTCCGCGTTGATTTTGGGCGGCTTTGTGCTGGTAATGGCCGCAGGGGTCCAGCGCGCCTACAACTTTCAGGGCGGGACGCACGAGTCTTTGAGTTTTGTCCAGGCGATTTATGCGGTGGGCATGATGTTGCAGTTGCAATACGATTTGCCCGCTCCGCCTCAGCTAGACCCTTACCTGGTTCTTGTCCCGGCCGTGGGTTTGCCCCTGATGTTGATTTTTGGGTTGGAGCTTTTTCAGGTTTTGCGCATTTTCTTTGTGCGTGAGGAGCGCGGCCAGCTCTGGCAGGGCGCCTGGGTGGCCACCCTGCCCAATTTGATGGTGGTATGCGGGCTGGGACGGGTGGGGTTCCGCGTAGCCCAGCAACTCCATCGGCTCCATCTGAGTTATCCCCAGTGCCTGCCGCCGGTGGTGGGCATTGATCTGGCCCCTTCGCCCTTAACCGAACGCCTGATGCGGGAGGGGGTGCCGGTCTTGTATGGCGATATTCGTTCGGAAGAGACGCTGCATCAGGCCGGGGTAACACGGGCCAGCGCTGTCATCGTCTGTACTAACCAGGATATGGTGAATATTGATGCGACTTTACGCATCCACGAGTTGAATCCGCACGCGCGGGTGGTGCTACGTCTGTTTGATGATGCGTTGGCGCCTGTGGCCCAGAAGGCTTTTGGCGTCGAGCGCGTGATCAGCCGGTCGGCGCGGGCCGCGGCCTGGTTTGTTGAATCGGCGCTGGGGCACGGTGTGTTGGAGACTTTTGCCCTGAGCGCTGGCCCCTGGCAGCTCCAGCGCTTTTCGCTGGCCGCAGGTGCGGCCTGGATTGGGCAGACGCCGACGACGTTGGAGGCTGCCTGGCCCGGCCTGCGGGTGCTGGTGCACACTTACCCTGGCATGCGGATTGAGGCGCTGGGTCAACCTGTCCCCTTGCAGGTGGGGGACGATGTGTATGTGTTGGGACCGGCGGCAACGCTGAACCGCATCCTGCAACCCACTGCTGCGCCTTATGTGGTGGGTGGATTGGGGCACACCGGATACCGGGTGGCTTTGTATTTGCGGGAACGAGGACTGCCGGTGATAGCTATTGATGAGCGCGGCTCGACGATGGAGGCCGCGTTGCAGGAAGCGGGGGTCAGAGTGATTCGGGGCGATTTCCGGCAGCCCGCGGTCCTGGAGCGCGCCCGCATCCGTGAGGCGGCAGCGATTATTCTGTGCGCCGAAAAGGATATGTACAATGTTGAAGCGGGGGTGCGCGCACGGGAGCTGAATCCTCATGTGCGGGTGGTGATGCGACTGTTTGAAGAGGAACTGGGGGAGCGCCTGGCGCGCATTTTCGCTTTTAATGATGTCCACAGTACCTCGGCGATTGCCGCCCCAGATTTTGTGGCCGCTACATTACCCGGTCTGCCATCCTTTCATCCGGTCATTGGTTTGAGCGGCTGGTATTTGATGCGGGTGACGGTCCCGGCCAGTGAGGTTGGGCGGGAACTGCGGGCCTGTCTGGCCCGGCGCTCCGGGCGGGTGCTGGTGCACATCATCGGTGATGAGCGGGTGCAGGTCGCGCCCCCCCTCACAACACCCCTGCGCCGGGGGGATACGTTGCTGGTGTTAGTGCCCAGCGCGCATCTTCTGGATTGGGTGGATTTGGAGTGCCGCCCGTCGGGGCGTTGACAGTTCCGGGCCTTGTGTTAGGATAACCAACATTCCAGGCCGGATGGAATGCCCGCTTGAGGTTGGGTTCAGGGGAGACGTCGGAGCCAGTTGCATGTCGTCCTGAGGCCTGGTCAGTGAGATTGCTTTCTCAAAATGCGTTTTTGGGGAATCTGCAGGTAGCATTTATGGAAAAATTAAATCTGATACCCATTGGTGGCCTGGGCGAAGTGGGCAAAAATATGCTCGCCATCGAGTACGGGCGCAATATCCTGTTGATTGATGCGGGCATTATGTTCCCGGAAAGCGATATGCTGGGGATTGATTTTATCATCCCTGATTATCGCTTTCTGTTGGATAAGGCCGAACGTGTGCGCGGGATTGTCATCACGCACGGCCATGAGGATCACATCGGCGCACTGGCTTATGTGCTGCGCGATTTTCCCGTCCCCGTCTATGCCACACAGTTGACGCGCGGTTTGATCGAGGTCAAGCTGCGCGAAGCTCACATGCTCAAAGAGACTACCCTGCACACCATCAGCCCCGGCGATGTGTTGCGCATCGGGCCGTTTGTGGTGGAGCCGTATCACGTGTGCCATAGTATCCCCGATGCGGTGGGGCTGGGGATCACGACCCCGGTGGGGCTGATTGTCCACAGCGGGGACTTCAAGCTCGATCACACGCCGGTAGATGGCCGTCCAACGGACTTCGCCAAGCTGGCCGAGTTCAGTGGCCGGGGGGTGCTGGCGCTGCTTTCGGATAGCACTAACGCCGATCAGCCGGGCACGACGCCTTCCGAGCGTACCCTTACGCCGGCTCTGAGCGCCATCTTCGCCCAGGCTCCGGGGCGGGTGATTATTGCCACTTTCGCTTCGTTGATTTCCCGCGTGCAGCAGATTTTCGATGTGGCCCGGCAGTACCGGCGGCGCGTGGCCCTGGGCGGGACCACGATGATTGATAACGTTAAAATGGCACGCAAGCTGGGGTATATTCACTTCCCCGATGAGACGCTGATCACGCTGGAACAGGCCAATCAGTTGCCACCCGAACAAGTGTGTATTGTCATCACCGGCGCGCAGGGGGAGCCGAATTCGATCCTGGGACGGCTGGCCCAGGGACGCCATGCCACGCTTAAGATTGTGCCAGGCGATACGGTGATTCTTTCTTCGCACACCATTCCCGGCAATGAGGAGATGGTGCACCGGGTTATCAATCGCTTGTTCCAGAAGGGCGCCAATGTAATTTACCACCCCAATGCGCCGATTCATGTTTCTGGCCATGCCAGCCAGGAGGAACAGAAGATGCTCATCAATATCGTGCGGCCGCGCTTCTTCATCCCCATCCATGGCGAGCTGAGGCATCTGAAACATCACGCGTACCTGGCCGCGGAGGTCGGCATCCCCTCAGACCATATTGCCGTGGTGGAGAATGGCTACCGCATTACGCTCACGCCCGATAGTATGACCATCGGCGAACGATTGCCGGGGGGCTATGTTTTCGTGGATGGTTCGTGGGTTGGGGATGTGATCGGGCCTTCGGTGATTCAGGACCGCGATTTGCTGGCCAGTGCCGGGGTATGCGTGGTGCTGGTGCGCTATCGTCTGCCCGCGCGGGAGGTGCTGGAGACGCGCATTGTCATGCGCGGAGTGACCGCTTCCGCCGCTGCTGAGCGCCTGCGCGCGGAATCCGAGCAGCTTATTCGACGGCTGGTACTTGAAACGCCACCTGGGGAGCCTTCTCATCTGGAAAATGTGGTGAAGCGGGCGTTGGAGGATTTCTTTTATCAGCAGACGAAGAATCGCCCTCTAACGCTGGTGATGGCGGTGCAGGAGCCTTAAAGCCGTGCAGCTTTTGATCATCTTCAAGCAATGCCCCGGCCCGACGGTTGGACATGCTGGTGGCCAGGTCATCTATCGGCTTATGCAACACCTGCATCAGCGTGGTTACCGTCTGAGCCTGGTGGCGCGCTTAAATACCGGCGAGGAAACCCAGTTGAGCGCGCTGACCGAATTGTGCGAGCATGTTTACATGGTTCCCCATCATCGCAGCCTGGAGGGTCCGCGTCCACTGGCCCTGATCCACAGTTACCTGGCGCTACGGCGCAAGGCCCGCGAGGCGCTGAGGCTGCTTCGCCCCGAGGGGGTTTTGGTGCCGACAATGCAAACGGCCGTAGCTATCCTGGGCCTGGAGGGCCGGCGCGCAACCCTGTATCCTCAAGATGTAGACTGGTTTCTTTTTGAGCAGCGAGCCCAGGAGAGTCGGGGCTGGCGCCGTTGGGCGGCGCGCCTTATTGCCTGGGGTTTGCGTCACATCGAGCCGTGGATTATGCGCCGTTACGCCATTGTGGCCACGGTCTCGCGCGGGGATGCGCGCCTGCTGGAGCCTTTGCATCTGCCTGTTCTGTTGACCCTGCCGATTGAACCCGGCATCCAACCCGGCCAGGACCGGGTGCGCCCTTACGCTGACACGCCCCATGTGTTGTTTGTCGGCGCCATGGACCGGGCTTACAATCAGGAAGCGGTCCGCTGGTTTCTGGATTTCGTCTGGCCGCGCGTGCGTGCCGCAATCCCCGAAGCGACGTTTGTGGTGGTAGGCCATGCGCCGCCGCCGGAGTTGTTGGCGCGCAACGGACAGGATGGGGTGCGCGTGACAGGCTTCGTACCCGATCTGCGGCCCTGGTATGCACATGCCTCGGTTTTTGTCGCTCCTTTGCGGGTTTCCGGCGGTCTGTTGCAGAAGCTGCTCGATGCGCTGGCCATGGGCCTGCCCGTGGTGGCGACCAGCGTGAGCAATCATGGCCTGGGAGCGACGCCGGGCGAACACCTGGAGCTGGCCGATACGCCGGAGGTTTTTGCGGAAAAGGTCATCGCGTTGATCCAGGATCCGGCGCGCGCCGCCGCATTGGGGCGGGCCGGGCAGGTGTATGTGCAGGAGCATTTTCGCCTTGCGCCAGCGTTGGATACGTGGGAAGCCTATTTCCGGGCTACGTTCGGAATGTAACGGCGCGGTGTGTCCCCTTTCAGCAGCGGATAGCCGGAAGGCTAGCCCAACGGATACGATTTCTTCCCTCCGTGTGCCTCAGCCGGGGCTGGTAGCATGGTATAATAGCCCCGGCATTTGTTAAAAAAGAGGTGGTGCTGTGAATACAACCAATCGGATTACTCTGGTCCTGGTGGGACTGGTGCTGTTGGGGACGCTATGTGGCAGCGTGACCCTGTTCAAAGCCGTGCGCGACTGGGTCGCCAGCGGCGAAATGCCCGCCTTCCTGGTCAACGCCGGCGATAGCCCCAATGTCCGCTACCGGCCCGGCCAGGTGTTGCCCGAATGGAAGGGCAAGGAGCGGATTAACGTCCTGATCCTGGGCATTGACGAGCGCGGTTTTGAACAGGGGCCCTGGCGCACGGATACGATGATGATCGCAACGCTTGACCCCGTGACCTTACAGGCCGGTGTTCTCTCCATCCCGCGCGACCTGTGGGTTAAAATCCCGGAATTCAAAGAGGCGCGGATCAATACCGCACACTTTTACGGGGATGCTTACGACTACCCTGGCGGCGGTCCGGCTCTGGCTAAGAAGACCGTCGAGGTGAACCTGGGGATTTCGCCGCAGTACTATGTCCGCGTTAACTTCGATGGCTTCATCCGCATGATTGACCTGATCGGCGGGGTGGATATCTACGTGGAAAAAGAAATCAACGACCCCACTTACCCGGCCTACGACAACACGGGCTACGACCCTCTGTACATCCCGGCGGGCGAACAACATTTTGATGGGGAACTGGCCCTGAAGTACGTACGCACGCGCCATGGCAGCAGCGATTTTTCGCGCGCGCGTCGCCAGCAGCAGCTCATCCGCGCCGTCTTGCAGAAGGTCAAGGACCCGGTGGTCCTGGCCAAATTGTTGCCCAAGGCCGGCGAAGTTTTTGATATTCTGGGGGACACGATCCAGACCGACCTGACGCGCGATGAAATCCTGGCGCTGGCCAATCTGGCCTTGAAAGTGGATTCCGAAACCATCCGGTTTGGGGTCATTGACGAAAAATGCACCTCGCCCTTTGTGACCGCGGATGGGCAACAGGTCCTATTGCCCGACATGGAAAAGATCCGCGCCGTGCGGGATTACGTGTTTGCTGTGGGCGAAGCAGCCACGCCCGTTTCGGGGGCAACCCAGGGCGCGACGGAGAGCAACGTCACCATCAAGGTCATGAATGGCACCCTGACCAGCGGCCTGGCTACGGCCACCGGCGACTATCTCAAAAAGCAGGGGTTTCAGGTGGTTGATGTCGGTTCAGCGGACCGGGCGGATTATGCCACTTCCCGCATCATCATGAACCGGCCCCGTTCTCAAACCGCCCAGCGCCTGGCTGAGGCTTTGCGGCTGCCGCAAACAGTCATCGTCCAGGCCGACCGGCCCAACGCCGATTACGACATTGAAATTATTCTGGGGAACGATTACCGCCCCATCAACCCTTGAGGCAGGGGGGCGGCATAACACACGGGCGGGGTCAGAAAGTGGCCCCGCCCGTGTGCTGTCTCCTGTGCGGCTACTCCAGAATCACCTCGACCCGCTCGCCATCTTCCTCATCAATCACATCCACCAGATGGCCGATGAAACCTTCACGCAAAAGGCGCTGCAGCTCGTCGGGATCAAACTCCACCCCCCCGACCTCTGGCATGACCCGCTGCCCCATCCGCAAACCCATGGTCAGCAAACCGACGGGCAGATTGACGTTCACGCGGGGTTTGCCGGTTTCCAGATCGGTGACAATCACGCGCATCACGCGCGCGCGACGGCGCGGCTCCGCCCCTGCGCTGCGAGCGGCATTCAGGGCGTTTAGCAGTCGCGTCGCGGCTTCGGGCGTGAGCTTCCCTTCGGCCACCATCTGTAAAATTTTTAATTGTTCCTCATCTCGGCTCATCGAATCCTCTCCAATCCGTTTGCAGGGGATACATCATCTGACACAAATGCCGATGTTCACGAAACCCCAGAGGAGGCAGGAGGGCATTGAAAGGCGTATCCTGCGGCGTGTACAGGATGACCGGCCAGGCCCGCCGGCGCCGTTCGGCGCACAGAGCACGCTGCAGGGCCAGGCGCGCCCCTGCTTCGCCCCGCTCCGGATGGACCAGCAGCGTCCACAGGTAATAGCGCTGGCGCCAGTTGGCCCGGATGTGAACGGCCAGTTGTGGCGCTTCGCGTTTTTCCAGCCAGGCCCATTCCCGTTGTCCCTCCAACCACAGCGTGAGGGCACGCTCCAGCCCGCCATAGCGATATTGCCCCGGCGATAGCTCCAGAATGTCCCGCTGCGGGGACGGGTAGATCGCACAGGCCAGGGCGTACCAGAGCGCCGCGTCTTCTGCGCGCGCCTTGCGCCATGCCTCTGGCGCAGGCTGTGGGCTACACTGCAGCGCTGGCTTGCCTGGATGCAGCCAGTGCCGGATTTCCCCAACCACGGTAAACCCCAGGTTTTCGTAAAGCCGGCGCGCCGGGACGTTATCCTGCCGGACTTCCAGGCCGACCCAGCCTCCGCCCTTGCGCTGCGCATCCAGCAAACAGGCCTGCATCAGTGCGTGCCCGATGCCCCGGCCCCGATAGGCCTCATCCACCACCACATTGCCGATCACCCATCCACCGCGATTCCAGGGCGTTGCTCGCCGTAGCGATGCATTGCCCACCACGCGCCCATCCTCGCGCCAGACAAACCCATCCAATTGCAGCTCCTGGGCGTGCTGGCGCAACCACCAGCCCGGATGCCCGGCCAACTCCTGCATCTGCCTGAGCATGGCCCAGCCCTGCGGATCCAGTTCCTGCTGGAAACCGCGCTCGATGAGGGCTACCACCTCTTTGAGATCGCGTTCCAGGTCCAGGGGATACAGGCCACGTTGAGCGCGCGTTTCCGCTTGTACCAGGGGGATTGGCCTTGAGCTCAAAACTCAACTCCGTCCCTGTTTGAGCAATTTGATCGCCTCATCCACGCCCAGGCGTCCGGCTGCCAGTTCATCCAGGACCTGCAGCGGTTCGACCTCACCGCCTGCCTCGCTGCCCTCCTCAACGGCGTAACCCATCGTGCGTAGCACATCCAACAGGCGATTGCGCGCTGTAGGGTAGGAAATCCCCAGTTCCTCCTGGACACGATTGAGCTTGCCTTCGCAGCGCAGAAACACTTCCACAAAGCGCCACTGCTCCGCCGTCAACCGCGCCAGAGGCCCCAGTGTGAAATGCCCTTTGATTTCGGTCCCGCACGTCTCGCAGGCCAGATGTGTGACGTGCAGTTCTTCCTGGCATACCGGACACCGCGTTGGTAATGGATACATGTTGTCCTCACCGAGATAAATTGCTCAGAACCGCCCCTCTTCCCCAAAACGCCACCACGCACGTGAAAACCGTCGGCCTGGCTTTTTGGACGTTTCCGGGTAATTAGATTCTATAACAAAAGATGAATTATGTCAATTTTTAGATTAATTTATTCAAGGTTTTCTGTAAATTTATCGCAACTTTGATTCTGTTACGGCATCAGTTTGAGCAACACCCCAAACCGTCCAGTTCGCCCTTTTTCCGCGCGATGCGAGTACCACTCTTGCGTATTGGAGGCCGTGCACAGGTCGGAGCGCTCGATGCTTTCGACGTTGCAGGCCTGGAGCTGCGCCTCGACCGCAGTAGCCAGGTCCAGATACCAGCTCCCATCCACCTTCAGCGCGACCTCAACCTCGCGCGGCACGGCCGCGGCGACCGCGGCCACAATCTCCGCACCCACCTGATAATGCTCCGCGCTGATACAGGGGCCGATGCCGGCCCACAGGTCTTGCGGACGGCTACCAAACGCCTCGCGCAGGGCTGCGACCGCCGCCGGCACCACGCGCGCCGTGACGCCACGCCAGCCGGCATGGACCAGACCGGCCACATGCCGCTGCTGGTCGTAAAGCAACACCGGAACGCAATCGGCGAAGCGCAACAGCAGCACAACGTCCGGATCGTCCGTGATGAGCGCGTCGGTCGCCGGGATAATCATCCCCCCTTCCGCGCGCGTCACACGGGCTACGTGCGCTTCATGCACCTGGTGCGGACTGACGATCTGCTCCGGGGAAAAGCCAAACGTGGCCCGCAAACGGCGTAAATTTTCCCGCACCGCTGCGGGATCATCCCCCACCGTACTGCCCAGGTTGAGACTGGCATAAGGGCCGCGGCTCACCCCCCCCAGGCGGGTCACCAGGGCATGAAGCAACCCCGGCCCTGGCCCCTCGAACGTGTACCAGACCAGTCCGTTTGCCGTCAGACGTTGCATCAGCGCCGTCCCAGCACGGCCTTCAGCACCAACCCCAACCAGGCGATGGCCCAGGCCCCCAGCAAGATTCCTGCCAGCGCCAGGCGGTCTTCATCCACGATGGGCCTGATCGTTGTCCCCATGGGACCGACTTCGATGTAGCCCAAAGGGCGCACCTTCAGCCCTGCGCCCCCGCCCATGCCCTTACCGGACGGCGCTTTGGCACCAGCCTCATCCGCGCAGGCTTCATCCGTCGCCGTTGTGCCGGCGCCCAGGCCAAACCCACACGCCACGGTAGCATAGGGGATAATCGTCACCTCTCCCGATGTCTGCGGAGCACCAAAGACCACATTCACATGGGCCTTTTCGACAACGCCGGAGATCTTTTCCAACACCTCGCGTTCTTCCATCGCTTGCCTCCCTTTTTTTCTCTTTGCGATGTGGGCTCACGGCTGGCGCAAAAGCCAGTTCAAAAAGAGCACCAGGCTTCCCAGGCCGGCAATGAGGAGGGCCAGCCCGGCCATACGACTCAGATGCTCCTGAGTGCGATCGGGCAAAGCATACCAGGTCGCCTTTTCCCCCTGTTGCTCGATCACTGCGACCGGTCGCAGCGTCACAATCCGGCGCCAATGGTGGTCTGTACGCCGGTCGCGATGCGTAATTACCAGCACTGAGGGGAGAAAGCGCCGATTCCCTACGCTAATTGGATCAGCGGAAACCATCTGGATCTGTTGGGCGAACATCATCCTCATAACCACCTCCTGCAATACCCTGATTATAACGCAAAACAATGTTTTTCGGGCCTGGGATCACCACTACCGCCCGTTTCGCTGATTGACTTTAAAATGAAGTTTATCTATAATCAAAACGTTAGTTTCACACATTCATTCCTGCAAATGAGGAGGAACTCGATGAAACGCTGGTCATGGATTTCGTTGCTTCTGATTGTGGCCCTGCTGGCCGTGAGCGTGACGGGCTGTAAACCCAGGCCCAAAAACGACCTCGAACGTATCCTGAGCGCGGGCAAAATCATCGTCGGCACTTCTGCGGATTATCCCCCGTTTGAATTTGTGGACGAAAATGGCAAGTACGATGGCTTCGACATCAAGGTGATGGAAGAAGTTGCCCGGCGTCTGGGTGTCACCATCGAATGGCAGGACATTGCCTTTGATGGTCTCATCGGGGCCCTGCAGGCCGGCAAAATTGATGCCATCATCGCCGCGATGAGCGCGACCGAAGAACGCGAAAAGCAGGTGGACTTCACCCAGAACTACTTCCTGGGCGGGGACGCCATCCTGGTCGCAGAAGGCTCTGGCATCACCATCACCAAACCTGAGGATATGGCCAACTACAAGATTGGCGTGCAGCGCGGCACCATTCACGAAACCTGGATCAAGGATCACATCAGCGGCGCCAACGTCTCCAGCTACGAACGCGCCGAACAGGCCATCATGGACCTCAAGAGCGGACGGGTAGATGTGGTGGCCATGGACTACTACGCTTCCCTGGCCTTCATCAAACAGGGCGGCATTACCCTGGCGCTCAAGACCGACCTGGCCGGAGAACACATGGCCATCGCCGTGCGCGAAGGTTCGGTTGAACTGCGCGACAAACTGAACACCATCATCAGCGAGATGCAGGCCGAGGGTGTGATCGAGCGCCTGGCCGAACAGTACCTCAGCGGAAAGTAAAGGCATATGACGCCGCTGCAGAGCGCTTTACTCTACCTGCTCGGCGGGGTGGGTTATACCCTGGGAGTGACCGCGGTTTCGTTGCTGGTCGGTTTTCTCATCGGCATGCCCTTGGCCCTGATGCGCGTTTACGGCAGCAAGTCACTTCAGACTTTCGCCGCTGGATACAGCGTCATTCTGCGCGGCGTGCCCTCGCTGGTGTTGCTGTTCATCGTCTATTACGTCCTGGCCGGGGCCGTCAACCTGCCGCCTTTCCTCACCGGCTGCGTGGCCCTGGGCGTATGCAGTAGCGCTTACCAGTCGGAAATCTTCCGCGGAGCCTTGCAGGGGATTGGACCGGGGCAGATGATGGCCGCGCGGGCTTTGGGCATGACGCGCACGCAGGCCATCCTGCACGTGATCATGCCCCAGGCGTTGCGCAACGCCATCGCCGGCTGGGCCAACGAGGCTGCGGTTGTGGTCAAAGACTCCTCGCTGGTCTATGCTGTAGGCCTGCCGGAGCTCCTGCGCCGTTCCACTCAGGTTGCGGCCCGGCTGTATGCCCCACTCCTGGTGCTCAGCATCACTGCTCTGATCTACCTGGCCCTGACCTTCACCACCAACCGCCTGCTGGACTGGTTGGAGTACAAAACGCGCATCCCGCAGATGCTGGAAGCGCGCTAAAGACCTCTCCGATGACCATCGGGGCACAACTCCGTGCCCCGATGTTTTTTAGGCCTCGCCGGGCTGCTGCCCTGTGGTTCAGCCTCGATGTGGTGCAGGCTTATGAAGTTTTAAAATTTAATCGGGTAACACCAGCTCCGTTCAGGGCAAAATCCTCTGGCGTCGCCGATTAAAAGGGTATACCCCTACAACCGGGGCGCCTGCGCCGACGCCTGGCTTCTCGGTCGGCCTACGCCGACCGTTGGCCGCAGGCCTAATGAGGTGATTTCAATCACCGATACCTGCCTGGTCGCACAGGCCAATTGCGCCGATTAAAAGGGTATATCCCTACAACCGGGGCGCCTGCGCCGACGCCTGACCCGGTCGGCGTAGGCCGACCGTTGGCTGCGAGTCCGGGCGGCGATTGCAATCGCCGCATCATCGCCGGGCTTGCTCTCCCCACTCCCATTCGGCTATCCAGCCGTTATCTGCTTAAATGCTTAACGTTCATCAATCGCCGAAAACGTTGTCAGGTGTGCTCTCTCCACCCCCATTCGACCACACTTCAACACGAATTGTTCTGGGTGCCTGGTGGCGTTGACTTTGACCCTCACCTCATCCCCTTACCCTTGCTCCTCTCCCAACTTGGGAAGAGGAGAGAGGGTACTAAGAATGGATTTTGCGGGCGGCGAAGCCGCCCGCAAAAC
>DAOTZR010000102.1:0-16106 GCA_034434315.1 Anaerolineae bacterium | reverse complement strand
CTCAGCACCTTTTTTGTTGTGCTTTCCTGGCGTCTGGCCCCGCCTTTTGTCCGCCTGCCGACCGCACCTCAAGATGGCGCTGGCCTGAACCCCCTTTTGCGTCATCCGGCCATGGTTCTGCATCCGCCCGGCATCTACCTGGGCTTCGTTGCCTTGGCGATCCCCTATGCCCTGGCCCTGGCCACTCTCATCACCCAACGCTGGGAAGTCTGGCACGGGCTGATCCGGCCCTGGGCTTTGCTGGCCTGGCTGAGCCTGAGCGTCGGCCTGTTACTGGGGATGCGCTGGGCTTATGATGTGCTGTGGTGGGGCGGCTATTGGGGCTGGGATCCGGTGGAAAACGCCGGCCTTCTGCCCTGGCTGGTGACGACGGGGCTGCTTCACGCTGCCTCACGGGTGGCGACGGAACGGCGTTTCCTGGCCTGGACTCTGGCCCTGGCTGTGTTGGATTATGCTCTGGTTATTTTCGGGGTTTTCGCGGCACGCAGCGGCATGTTACCCTCGGTCCATGCTTATGCCGTTTCGCCCCTGGGACTGTACCTGTTGGCGGCCCTGGCCTTGATTATGCTCCCTGGCGTCTGGTTGTGGCTGCGGCGTCGGACGGCGCTGCGCGAACCGGACCCTGGCGCGGGCCTCCTGTTTTCTTCCGCCGGATTGACCACCTTCACTTTGATGGTGCTCCTGACTCTGACGGCGACCATCATCACCGGAACCCTGATGCCGGCCCTGACCGGACGGCCCTGGACTGCGGCGACATTTGACGCCTGGACCGGGCCGCAGTGGGCTTTGCTTGTGCTGCTGATGGGGGTGTGTCCTTTGATGGGGCGGGCTTTGAAGGCCACGCGCCCCGGCCTCGCCCTCCTGGGCCTGCTCGCCGCCCTGGTACTGGCCTGGCTGGGCGGTTTCCGCACCTGGATGGCCGGGCTGGGATTGGGTATATCCGGCGGAGTCGGGGCCTTGATCCTGGACGACTTGCTGGCCATGCGGCACAAGCCTCTCGTCCCGCGGCGTCTGGGGGCTTTGTTGGTCCACCTGGGCGTGGTCCTCATGGCTGTGGGCGTAACCGGCACGCGCCTGTTTCCTTTTGAACGCGATCTGGTTTTATCCCTGGACCAGCCAGTGGCTGTCCAGGATTACACGCTGGTTTTTGAAGACCTGCAACAGGATTGGGACGCGCAGCAGATGCGCACACGCGCCCAGATTGCCGTTTATCAAGGCGGAGCTTATCAGACCACGCTCCTGCCTTATCTCGACCAGTTCGTGGATGGTACGTATGTCGCCATGCCGGCGCTGGCCTCACGGGTGCGTGAGGACCTGTACATCGTGCTGCTCTCCTGGACGACCGATGGCCGGCAGGTGATCCTGCGCGTATTGCGTAATCCGCTGGTGAGTTTTCTGTGGCTGGGAGGCTGGTTGCTGGTAGCCGGCGGCTTGCTGGCCTTCTGGCCCTGGGCTGGCAGGGATTGGCGCCGTAACGCCCTGGCGCTCCTGTTGCTGGCGGGCTTTGCCTGGCTGGTGTGGGGTGGACCGCAGCGCGCCGCGGCTCTGACCTCCGCCCGGCCCCAGCTTCAGCGCCCGGCTCCGGCTTTCGCACTCACCCTGGACGATGGCCGCACCCTGACCCTGGCCGATTGGCGCGGGCAGGTTGTGGTGTTGGCGTTTTGGGCCAGTTGGTGCCCGACCTGCAAGGAGGAGCTACCCGTTTTCCAGGCCCTTTGGGAAGCGTACCGGGATCGTGGTGTGCAGATCGTGGGCGTGGCGTATCAGGATACTCCGGCGGCGGTGACGCAGCAAAAAGCTGCCCTGGGCCTGGAGTTCCCGCTCGCCCTGGATGAGGATGGGCGTCTGGAACGGTTGTACGGCGTCACCGGCGTCCCGGAGACTTTCCTCATCGGGCCGGACGGGCGCCTGATGCAGATGTGGATCGGACCTGTGGATGAGGGTGTCCTGCGGGCTCAGATTGAGGCTTTGCTGACCGGGCCTTAAAAACCCCGGTTTGGGGAGGGAACCTGATCCTGGCCTGGGGCGTCCCAAAAGCATCAGCTTGAAGGCGCAGGAGGTGGGACGATGAAACTTTGGGCGATACTTCTCGTAGTGATGGTGGTCCTGGCTGGTTGTGGTGTACTTGAGGAGCCGAAGCCGGCTAATATGGCCAATCCCGCTTCGACCCATTGCATCGAAAAGGGAGGACAGGTCGAAATTCGCACTGGCTCAGACGGAGGCCAGATTGGCTTCTGCGTTTTTGCGGACGGTAGCGCCTGCGAGGAGTGGGCCTTTTTCCGTGGGGAATGCACGCCGGGCGCATCCTCCGGCACCGAAGATGACCCCATGAATACCGCCCGGGTACGCGACCAGGTCCTGACCTATCTCAGCGATAGTCTGGGGCCAGAAGCCTTGGGGCCTTTGCCGCCGGAATGGCAGGTTGAGAATACCACGCCGACCGGTCTGTTGGGAGTCACGCGCATGGAGCATCGTGGCGGCGACCTGATCGTGGTCATCAGCTACCCCGTCGTTCCCCCGGACCAGGTGCTTTACACGGTGGAAGTTATCCGCATCGGGACGGATTTGCATTGGACCGGGGAAGTAACAGCGGAAGGCGTCATCCGGCCCACACCATAGTGGGTTGGTGGCGTTGCTGGGCGCAGACTGCACACTTGCCACGGCTTCCATGTAGGGGTATGATAGGTACCGGTTGGTGATGGCCATCGCCGCGCCGGGCCTTTGGCCATGCCGATCAAAATGTATTTCTGGCGCAGGATTATGAACGTTAACAATTTAATCAGGTAATGGCTGGGTAGTCGAATGGGAGGAGGGAGAGCCAGCCCGGCGATGATGCGATGATTGAAATCACCTCTTAATCGGCAAAACTGGCCTGTGCGACCAGGCAGGTGTCGGCGATTGCAATCGCCGCCTGGGCCTGCGGCCTACGCCGACCGAGAAACCGGCGAGCTGTGCCTCAGGGGGGACTGGATGGCTTTGGCCTCTGGTTGCCTGTCACGCGCCGCCGTGCCTTGTTACCCGATTAAATTTTAAAACTTCATCATCCTGCGCCACAACGACGGCACAGCTCGCGGTGATTGCAAATACATCGCAAATATTCAACCAAAGTTCACATTACGTTCATCAAATGCGACTATGCTTAATCTGGACCTGTCTGAGTTAGCCTGGACAGGAAAAAACAATTGCCTGGCTTGAAGGTTGAAAAGAGGAATCTATGCAGAAAACGACTCGAAGCCTGCACATAAAAATTGTGGGGTGGTCCTTTGTCCCCATTGTGACCATTATTTTCACCCTGGTTCTGGTGATTTTTATGGGCGGGCAACAGCTCACCTTGGTAGCTACCCGCGTCACCGCTGAACAGATCGCCCAGGACTTTGCCCGAAGACAACAGGCCCTGGTCGAATTTGCTGCCATGTATCCGCTCAACCCGGTTGAATTTAAGTCTACTTCGCCCGTGACTCCTGGCCTGGCTATGACCGAATCTGAGCGCAATGTGGTGTTGCGTCAGCCTAATCCGGCTCTGGCGCAGTTTAATGCGGGGGTCGTGTTGCTGAATGCCGATGGCGTGGTGGTGGACGAACGTCAGGGTGGACGGCTGTACCTGGGCATGGATTGGTCCGACCGGGCGGAGTTCATCACAGCTAAGACGAATGCCACTGCCGGTCTGACGGTGCCATTCCTTTCTAATTTTATGGTCATCGGTGATCGCCATCTGGTCAGTGCCTGGGTCCCTTTGCTTGACGATACAGGTCGCTTTACCGGCGCACTGGTGGGATTGTGGAACCTGGGTTTCGATTTTACCGCCGATGATCCTCAGGTGGGTTTCCTGCAGCTGATAATGGTGGATGCTCAGGGCTACATTCTCCATCACAGCAATCCGGCGTACTATGGCGAACGGCTGCCCCGGACCTTTGTGCGTCTGCTTTCCGGCAATAAGAGCGGCCTGAATCGGTGGACCAATCTTGAGGGAAAGCGAGTTCTTGCCGGCTATACTCCGATCGCTGGCACATCCTGGTACCTTGTTCTCAGCATTCGTTGGGAGGCTCTGGCGCAGAAACTGGGCGTTTTCCTGGAGGGTGTGGGGATTGTGATGCTGATAGGCATCTTGCTGCCCCTGCTCATCGTGCATTTTGGGGTGGCGCGCATCATGGCCCCCATCAGCGAATTAATTCTGGCCGCGCGCGAGGTGGCCAACGGACAGTTTGGCCGGACGATTGAGGCGCGCACGGGGGATGAAATCGAAGAGCTGGCGGAGCAGTTCAACCTCATGTCGCAGCAACTGGCCGCTTCCTATGCCGATTTGGAGCGCAAGGTGGCCGAGCGCACGCAGGAGCTGTTGCGCGTGAGCGAAGAACGCGAGCAGCGCAATCGCGAATTGGTGGTGCTCAACCGGGTGATTGCGACTGCAGCTTCGGCGCAGGATGTGGAAAGCGTGCTCACCAGCGTCTGCCGTGAGCTGGCCGATATTTTCCAGGTGCCTCAGGTCGGCGCGGCCCTGGTGAAACCGGATGGGGAGCATCTCCGGGTGGTGGCTAAATACTGCGTAGAGGGACGTTCCTGCGAGCTGGGTAGTCTCATTCGCATTAAGGACAACGAGCCGACGCAGCAGGTGTTGAGCCGGGGCGAGCCTTTCTTCATCCCCGATGTGCATGCTTATCCCGGCATGGACGTGGCGCCCGATGTGCGCTCGATGTTGCTTTTGCCCGTGCCCATTGGCACGCGCATCGCCGGGACGATCGGCCTGGATTGTGTCCAATACCGTACCTACAGCGCGAACGATATCGCCCTGGCGATGAGTGTGGTGCGGGCTACCGCGCAGGCCCTGGAACGCCTGCAAGCCGAAGCGGCACTGCGTCGCAACGAGGAACGCCTGACCGTGGCCATGGAAGCGGCCAATCTCATGATCTGGAACCTGGATGTGCGCAGCAGTGTGATGGAAGTCATTGATTACGGCGCCGCAGATAGCAAGATGTGCGCCGCCGATCGCTATGCCGCCTGGATCGCGGCGCTTACCCCGGAGGATCGCGCCCGGATCGAGGAGGCCAAACGGCAGCACATCGCGGGCCTGACTCCGCGCTTCGAGGTCGAGTTCCGCGTGCCGGAGGAACCGGGGCGCTGGTCCTGGAAGCTGCAGCGCGGACGCATCACCGCCCGGGATGCGGATGGCCGTCCTTTGCGCGTCACCGGCATCCTGGAAGACATTACCGCGCGCAAGCAGTTTGAGGAGGATTTGCAACGCGCCCGCGACGCCGCCGAGGCGGCCAATCGCGCCAAGAGCGCTTTCCTGGCCAGCATGAGCCATGAGCTGCGCACACCGCTCAACGCGATTATGGGCTTCACCCAGTTGATGGCGCGTGATCCGGCTCTGACGCCGGAACAGCGCGAAAATCTGGAGATTATCAACCGCAGCGGCCAGCATTTGCTCTCGCTCATCAACGATGTGCTGGAAATGTCCAAGATCGAATCCGGGCGCACGCGCTTGTTTGAGCAGAGTTTCGACTTTTATCGCCTGCTTGAGGACCTGGAGAATATGTTCGCCTTGCGCGCGGATAACAAGGGCTTGCTGCTTACCTTTGAGCGCGGGGAGGATGTACCGCGCTATATCCGCGCGGATGAAAGCAAATTGCGGCAGGTGCTCATCAATCTGTTGGGCAACGCGGTCAAATTCACTGAACAAGGGGAGGTGCGCCTGCGGGTGCGGTATCAGCCTGCCCCGCAATCCCGGCTTTATTTTGAGGTCCAGGATACGGGGCCGGGCATCAGCGCCGATGAGCTGGAAATCATTTTCGATCCCTTTGTGCAGACGCAGAGTGGCCTGCGCTCGCAGGAAGGCACGGGCCTGGGCCTGCCGATCAGCCGCGAGTTTGTGCGTCTGATGGGGGGCGATATTGGCGTGGATAGCACGCCGGAGGTGGGCAGCACCTTCTACTTCGATATTCCCGTCAAGCTGGCCCAGGCTGAAGACATTGAGGAGGTCAGGCCACGGCGTCGGGTTGTGGGCCTGGAGCCGGGTCAGCCGACTTATCGCATGCTGGTGGTTGAAGATAAGTGGGCGAATCGCAAACTGCTGGTGCGGTTACTGCAACCCCTGGGTTTTGAAATCCGCGAGGCCAGCAATGGCCAGGAAGCGCTGGAGATTTGGGAAAGCTGGCAGCCGCATGTGGTCTGGATGGATATGCGCATGCCGGTCATGGATGGCTATGAGGCGACCCGGCGCATCAAGGCGACGGCTCAGGGGCAAGCGACTATCGTCATCGCTATTACCGCCAGCGCCTTTGAGGAAGATCGCAAGCTCATTCTTTCCGAGGGTTGCGATGATTTCATCCGCAAGCCTTTCCAGGAATGGGAGATTTACGACCGTTTGGAGCGCCATCTGGGGCTGCGCTTCATCTATGAGGAAGAACGCTTGAGCAGCGGCGTGGCGCCGGAAGAGGTTCAGAGTACCCTCAAGAGTGAGGCTTTTGCCGCTCTTCCCGCTGCCTGGCGTGAGGCGCTGCGTCAGGCAGCCGCCCAGGCGGATGCGGAGTGGGTGCTGCGTCTGGCTGATGAAGCTGGTGATGCCCGCGTCGCTGAAGCCCTGGGCGCTCTGGTGCGCGATTTCCGCTTCGATTTAATTCTGGAAGCTCTGGCATAGTTAAGGAGGAGCGTGTGGCCTATCGTCAAAGTGCTGGACAAGGCAATATTCTGATTGTGGACGACACACCGGCTAACCTGCGCCTGCTTTCGAACATGCTCAGTGAACAGGGCTTTAAGGTGCGCTCGGTTATCAGTGGCCCCATGGCGCTCACGGCCGTGCACGCCGCACCGCCTGACCTGATTCTGCTCGATATCAACATGCCGGGCATGAATGGCTATGAGGTGTGCGAGCAGCTTAAGGCCGATCCCGAAACGCGCGAGATCCCGGTGATCTTCATCAGCGCCCTGGATGAAGTGCACGACAAGGTGAAGGCTTTCACCGTGGGGGGGGTGGACTACATCACCAAGCCCTTTCAGTTTGAGGAAGTGCTGGCACGGGTGCAGGCGCACCTGGCGTTGCGCAATCTTCAGCGCGAGCTGCAGGCCGAAATCGCCGAGCGCGACCGCTTGATTGCTGAGCTGGATGCTTATGCCCACACGGTAGCCCACGACCTGAAGAATCCCCTCACGGCCCTGATGGGGTTTAGTTCCCTGTTGCTCAAGCGCTTCCGGCGCCTTTCCGAAGAGGAGATCGAGCAAAATCTGAGTATGATCGCTCAGAATGCGCGCAAAATGACCAACATCATTGACGAATTGCTCCTGCTTTCCAGCGTGCGCAAGGTGGATGAGGTGACCTGTGAGCCCCTGGATATGGCGGCCATCGTGGGCGAGGCTAAAAATCGCCTGGTGGATATGCTGGCCAGTTCGGGGGCTACCATTGAGGAGCCTGAGGCCTGGCCTGTGGCCGTTGGGCATGCCGCCTGGGTGGAAGAGGTCTGGGCTAATTACCTGAGCAACGCCATCAAGTACGGGGGCACGCCGCCGCGGATTCAGGTGGGCGGGGAGAAACTGGATCATGGCCAGGTGCGCTTTTGGGTCCGTGATAACGGCCCTGGTCTGAGTGCAGAGGAGTGCGCGCGCCTGTTTACGCCTTTTGAGCGGCTCGGTCAGGTGCGCGCTAAGGGCCATGGCCTGGGCCTGTCCATCGTCCAGCGGATTGTCCAGAAGCTCGGTGGTGAAGTCGGCGTGGAAAGCACACCAGGAGTGGGAAGCCTGTTCTATTTCACCCTTCCGGTCTGGGAATGAGGAGGCTTAAAATGCCAGAAGAGCCGTGGACAAATCCACCTTCTCCTGATTTTCAGCTTGTGAACCAGGCGTTATCGCGGTATGGACGGCAAATTCTCGGCCTGGGGCTGATTGTGGTAGGATTGGCTTTGTTCCTGGCACAGGTCTTGCAGATCGCTTTGTTGCATTACCTGTGGCCTTTGTTCGTCCTGGGGCCGGGGGTACTTCTGATTTACTTTGCCTGGCACACGTCATCGCCAGACGTGGCTCAGGGTATCCTGGTGCCGGGAAGTATCCTGACCATGCTGGGGCTTTTGCTTTGGTATCAAACTTTATCGGGGCACTGGACCAGTTGGGCCTACGCCTGGGCTTTATTACCCCTTTCTATCGGACTGGGACAGATGGTTTACGGGCATCTGCGCGGCGTTCCCAACCTGAAAATTCCCGGACGGAGCCTGGTGCAGGTCTTCGGTGTCATCTTCATTCTGGGCTTTTTCTTTTTCGAAATGATTTTGAATATTAGCGGCCTGGGCATTTGGGCCTGGAGTGCGGTATTCATCGGTACAGGCAGTTACCTGGTCTGGCGCAGTTTGCGCTCGCGCGCATCGTAGGCTTCGATATGTTCTTATCTCTTTTCTAAACCGCGGACGGGGACGTCCGCGCATCAACGTCCGCGTACCTGCGTCCACACGCAGAAATCCGTGGTATTATAAGATAAAGCTTCGCTCCCGTGAGACCTGTCACGGAGGGACCGGACGTGAAATCCAGCATCAGGCTGATTCTGGTTCTGGCGCTTATCGGCTGCCTGGGATGGTCGCACCAGACCGATACCCGGCTCTATTTTCCACTGGTTTTGCGGGCGGAGCGGGCTACGTCCTCGCTCTATCTCCCCCTGGTGCTCCAGCAGGCGCCGCGTCCTGCCTTGCGCCGCGCGCTCTGGATCAGTCGTTTTGATTGGACCCGTACCGGCGTGACGCCAACCCAGGCCTCCCTGGTGGCCTTGATCACGGCAGCGGCGGATGCGGGCTTCAGCGATCTCTTCTTCCAGGTGCGGGGCCAGGCGGATGCCTTCTACCGTCCGGGACTGGAACCCTGGTCGGCGCGCCTTACCGGCTCGCAGGGCGTGACCTTGGGCCGCGATCCGGGCTGGGATCCCCTCGCCGTTGCGCTGGATACGGCGCACGCGCGCGGCATGGCCGTCCATGCCTGGGTCAATGTGTACCCCGTGTGGCTTGCGCCTGCTAACACAGAGCCCCTGGCGCCCCCTCAGGGGACTGAGCCTGAACACCTGTTTAATCGCCTGACTTACAGCGCCGGCGGTGGCTACGGCCTGGGCTGGACCTGGCGCGTTTACAGCAGCATCACGCAACCCATGACTTTGCAACGCGGCGCCTATCTGTGGGCCAGCCCGGCTGTCCCCCAGGTGCAGGAGCATGTCCTCCAGGTCGTGCGCGACCTGGTGACGCGCTATCCCCTCGATGGGCTGCACCTGGATAACGTGCGCTACCCCGGCCCCGGCTATTCCTACGACCCCTGGACTCTTGCTGCGTATGCGAACGACCCGCTTTCGACTACGCTTTCTTTTGCCGATTGGCAGCCGGACTTCCAGCGCGCTCAGGTGACTTCCCTGGTGACACGTCTGAGCACTGTCGCAAAAGCCATCCGTTCAGGCCTGCAGGTTTCGGCGGCGGCCTGGCCTGTCTACCTGGACCGCTGGGGGTGGGGGGCCAACTCCGGCTATGCGGACTACTACCAGGATGCCCAGGGCTGGCTCCAGCACGGGAATGTGGATGGCCTGCTGCCGATGCTCTACAGCGCTCTCCTGATGGAGGACCGCGATAAGTGGACGCTGGCGCTGGAGGACTACCTGGAGCACAGCGGGACGGGCTGGGTCTGGCCCGGCCTGGCCGTGACCGCTCCCGATGGCTCCTGCGTGCCCTTCGATGAGCTGACGGCGCGCATCACCCTGGCCCAGCTGCGGGGAGCGTCGGGCGTGTCCATCTTCTCCGCCGGGGGAATAGATACCTGCGCGTATTGGGATGAGTTTGCGGCACTGGCCCTGGGCCCGTGATGGGGCCGGATCGGGAGCGCGGCGTGTGTATCGCATTCCCAGTACAGGAGGTGCCGTATGAAGTTTCGGTTTGGGCTTCTGGTGGAAGTCGCTTTGGCCTTGAGCCTGGCCTGTCACACCCCCGCTTTGACGGCTCCGCCTTCTCCTACCCTCATCCCCGATGGGGCCTGGCCTGCCGGCCAGGTGTACTACGTGGCGCCGAACGGCAACAACGCTAATCCCGGCACGCGCGAGCAGCCCTGGGCCACGCCTGGCTACGGCTCGCGCCAGTTGCATCCCGGCGATACCCTGGTCATCCTGGGTGGCACCTATCGTCTAAGTGAATTTGACGCGGACATCATCACGCCACCTTCCGGCACATCCAGCGCCTGGATTACGATCCGCGGGGAGGAGGGCCAGCGCCCGGTCCTGGCAGGCCGTGATAACCTGCTCACCGCCATCAACCTGGCCGGCGTTCAGTACGTCCGCATCCAGAACCTCGAGATCACCCACGATGCCACGGCTTCGGGGAAAGCCGCCTGGTTCCGCGTCGGCCTTGAGATCATAGGAGAGCCTGCCGCACACATCGTCCTCCAGGACCTCTTTATCCATCACGTGGACGAGTACGGCATGAACATCCAGGACGTGGAGGACCTGCAAATCCTCAACTGCCGCATCGAGTACGCCGGTTTTGGCGCCCTGGGTGGGCCAGGCGGGGAGCACGGCGGCTGGCGCAACGTCGTCATCCGCGGCAGCAGCCTTTCCTGGAGCGGCCATTACTACCAAGGCGGCGATGGCTCTGATCGCCCCTACGACCGACCCGATGGTTTTGGCATTGAACCCGCGCAGGGACCGGTGCTGATCGAGGACACCCGCGCCGAGCACAATTACGGCGATGGGCTGGACTCCAAGGCAGCCAATACCACCATCCGCCGCAGCATCGTGGCCAATAATTCCTGCGATGGCGTGAAACTGTGGGGGCCGGGCAGCTGCATTGAAAACACCCTCATCTATGGGCGCGGCGATGGGAATCCTGACCCTTCCCCCTGGGCCGCCATCGTTATCGCGCCGGAGGAGCAGGCCAACGCGCATTTTGACATCGTCAACGTCACCGTGGACGACGCCCTGGGCCAGAACTACCTGATGTACGTTCAGTACGATTACCCGCATGTTCCGACCAGCGTGACCGTGCGCAACGTGATTTTCAGTGCCCGTGGGCCGGAATCCCCCATCTACATCGCTCCGGCTACCACCCTGACTCTGGACCACACCCTTTTCTTCTTCCCTCAAAACGACTTTCTGCTGACTAATGGGGAGCAGACCTACACCTGCGACACGCTAACCGCGTTGGGGACGGGCAATCTCTGCGGCGACCCGCGCTTTGTACACCCGGCCTGGGGCGCGGCAGGCGATTATCACCTGCAGGCGGGGAGTCCGGCCATTGATGCCGGGACCTCTACCGATGCGCCGACGGTGGACCTGGAGAATCGGCTGCGCGACGCTCACCCCGACCTGGGCGCTTACGAATGGTGGGCCTCGACCAGCAGCCTGTTTTTACCCATCGTCCTGCGCGCCTTTGCCCATCCCTGACCCCTGGGGGTGGGCCAGACACCGGCGTCAAGCCCGTCCAGGGTGGGCAACAGCATCCCTGTTGCCCACCCTGCGGGTATTGCAAAGGATGATTTCGGTGTATGATGGGTTTGTTGGAAATCTGGCGGGTTTTTGAGCAAAAAGAGGTTTTCGACAGGCCCTGGAGCCAGGTGGAGCACCGGCCCTGAAGAAGCACCTTGACAGGGGGGCTGGTGGTGAAAAATCCCTGAAACGGGGGAGATTTTGACCTCTCAGGCCCAATCGTCTGTAGGTTTCACCCTTCGATCCGACTCTGAGGATACTGAAAGTTAAGGGGCGGGCGAAGGTATTGCCTGTGCCCACCCCTTTTGCTTTGCGGGCCGGAAACTGATGCCTGGGCAAAGCCTTGCCTTCGCTACCCATGGCCTTCATCTACCCCTTGCCTTCACCTGCTTGCCCTCGCCCTGGGACCGCTGTCCCCTGTTTGCCAAATAACCGGCTTATGTTAAACTCCTCACCATCAGCCTGGTCTGATAGGACAAAGCATGGCCCAAAGATGAACAAACCAACAGGAACATCCATCACCGACCTGATTCGCCGGCGCTTTTCGTGCCGGACCTATCTCCCTACCCCCATCCCCGAAGCGCAACGCGCGGCTCTTGCCGCCTTTTGCGCCGGACAAACCTGCGGGCCTTTGGGCAACACTCTGCGCTTCACCCTGCTCGCGGCTACGGAAGAAGAACGCCAGGCCTTGCGTGGCCTGGGGACCTATGGCTTCATCCGCAACCCCACCGGCTTCATCGTGGGCGCGGTCACCCGCGGCATCGGCGACCTGGAGGATTTCGGCTTTGTGCTGGAGCGCATCGTCCTCGAAGCGACCGCTTTGGGCCTGGGGACCTGCTGGCTGGGCGGCAGCTTCACCCGCAGCAGCTTCGCCGCCCGGCTGGGCTTGCGGGAGGATGAAGTGCTCCCCGCGGTAGTGGCTACCGGCCTTGTGGCCGACCAACGCTTCTGGCTCGATCGGGTGGTACGCGCCGCCGCCCGCGGTGACCAACGCCTGCCCTGGGAGCGGCTCTTCTTCAAAACCGATTTTACCCATCCCCTGACGCCGCAAGAAGCCGGGGACTACGCCGAAGCACTGGACATGGTGCGCCTGGGGCCTTCCGCCTCCAACAAACAGCCCTGGCGCTGGGTCTATCGCGAGGGACTGTGGCATCTCTACCTGCAGCGCACGCCCGGCTACCCGCCTCCTGCGGCCGAAATCCTGGTAGAACGTGACCTGCAACGGGTGGATATCGGGATCGCCATGGCGCACTTCGCGCTGACCCTGGAGGCCGCCGGGCGTCCCGGTACCTGGCAGCAGCGCGATCCTGGCCTGCCCTTGCCGCCGCTGACGGAGTACCGCATCACCTGGGTTCCTGCGACCTTTCAGGAGGCGCTATGAACTGGCTGGATATGCTCAACCTGGTGTTCCTGCTGGTGACCCTGGGGCTTACCCTCCAGCTGTACCGCTATGTTCAGCAGCGCACCGCGGCGATTCGCGGCGGTGAGTATCTTGCGTATTACCTCCTGGCCAGCCTTATCGTCCAGGGCGGGATGGTCATCCTGCGCTTGCTGGCCTTCCCGGCCTTTCAGGTGCCCGCGCGGCTCATCCTCACCGGCGCCAGCCTGGTGATGCCGGCCTTGCTGTATCGCTTTGTCCTGTTCTACACCGCTCATGTCACCGACATGCAGCGCCGCCAGTGGCGCTTGTTGCTGGCCTTGCCCTTCCTGAGCGCCCTGATTCTCATGGGCCTCCTGGGCGGCTTGCAGGTTGCTTCGGCCCTGGGCCTGGACGTAGGCCATTGGCAGGAAATCGTCCAGCTCGCCGGCCAGTTGCAGGACGATCCGACCCGGCCCAACGCCGTGCGCCTGGGAGCGGGCGGCCTGATCCTGCTGCGGGCCGGGCTGCTCATCTACCAGCTTTTCCTGGTGCTTTCCAGCATGCGCTTGCTCCTGGATCAACGCCGGCGCGTGGCCCGTTTGCAGGCGCACAGCTTCCTGGCCCTGGCCTTGCTCGGCGGCCTGCCCTGGTTCTTTGGCCTGCCGAGCTTCTGGAGCCTGCAGCTCGATCCCAATCCCCGCCTTTTACCGCTGGTCTGGCTGGCCGTTTCCGCCTACGCCTTGTGGAGTGTATCGCGTTACGACGTCCTCCTGGCCATGCCGGTGGTCATGGACACCCTGCTCACCAGCATCAGCGATGCCATGCTGGTGTTGGATACGCGCCTCATCCTGCTGGAAGCCAATCCGGCCGCCCTGCGCCTGATCGAAGCGATTGGCTATCGTCCGCCGCGCTTTCAGCCGCTGGTCCTGGGGGAACTCTTTTCGGCGCGCGAGCGCGTGCGTCGGCGCCTGGATCGTGCCACTCACGATATGGCCCTCCACGCTGTGTTCAAGCTGGACGACCTCATCGGCCAGCCTGCGACCGCCCTGCTGGAAACCTGGCCGGTAGCCCGTGACCTGCTCCTGGCCTTGCCCGGCCCGGAAAGCATGGTGGGATGGTCGCCGCAGACCCGCTCGGATCCGGTGTTTCAGCGCACCGAACTGCCGGCGCCCGCCGCCTGGTATGACGTGCGCCTTTCGCCCCTTTTCAACGGCGATCAACTCGCCGGCTGGCTCTTCCTGGCCACCGACATCACCCGGCGCCGTGAAGCGGAACTGGCCGCCGAAGAGGCCCGCGCAGCAGCCGAGGCGGCCAATCGCGCCAAGAGCCTTTTCCTGGCCAACATGAGCCACGAACTGCGCACCCCCCTCAACGCCATCCTGGGCTTTGCCGAACTGCTGGTGCACGACCCGGCGCTTACGCCTGATCAGCGTGAACAGGTGGACATCATCGCCCGCAGCGGGGAGCACCTGCTCGACCTGATCAATGACGTGCTGGACCTTTCCAAAATCGAGGCCGGGCGGATGGTCCTGGTGGAAGACCCCTTCGACCTGATGCAGCTCCTGCGCGACCTGGAGGACATGTTCCGCCTGCGGGCCAGCGCCAAAGGGCTGGCGCTCTTGTTTGAACTGGACCCCAGCCTGATCCGTTACGCCGTGGCCGATGCTGGCAAACTGCGCCAGATCCTCATCAATCTGCTCAGCAACGCCGTCAAATTCACCTGGCAGGGCGGTGTGACTCTGCGCGCACGCTGTGAGCCATTGGCTGCGTCAGACCGCACGCTCCTGGTGATTGAGGTGGAGGACACCGGGCCGGGCATTGCACCCGCCGAGCTGTCCGCTGTTTTCGAGCCTTTTGTGCAGACCCATACCGGTCAGCGGACGGAAGGAACGGGCCTGGGGATGCCTATCAGCCGCCAACTGGCCCGCCTGATGGGCGGCGACTTAACCGTGACCAGCACCCTGGACGTGGGCACGTGTTTCCGTCTGCAGGTGCCTCTGCAGGCCACCACCGCCGATGCCGTTACCCCGGTGCATTCCACCCGGCGCGTCATCGGCCTTAAACCGGGGCAACCCCTCTACCGCATCCTGGTGGTGGACGATGTGGCCTCAACCCGCACCCTGCTCCTCAAGCTGCTGCAACCGCTCGGCTTCGACGTGCGCACGGCTGATGATGGAGCCCAGGCCGTGGATCTCTACCAGACCTGGCAGCCGCACCTGATTTTTATGGACATGCGCATGCCCGTGATGGACGGGCGCGAAGCCACCCGCCGCATCCGCGCCCTGCCCGGTGGCGCAACGGTCAAAATCATCGCCCTTACCGCCAGCGCCTTTGAGGAAGAGCGCAAGGAAATCATGGCGGCGGGATGCGATGATTTTGTGCGCAAACCCTTCCGCGAGGCGATTATCTGGGAAGTTTTGGAGCGGCATTTGCATGTGGCCTTTGAACTCGAAACGCCCGAAGCGGCCAGACCCGATGCTGTTTTGGGAGACGAAGCGCCCCTCAAGCTGGACGCGCTGGCGCATCTGCCCGCGGCCTGGCGTCAGGCCCTGCATCAGGCGGCGCTCAGCGCCGATGCGGACGCCATCCAGGCTCTGCTCCAGGAACTACGCGCTGAGCACCTGCCCCTGCGGCATCGCCTGCAAAGCCTGGTGGACGATTTCCGCTTTGACCTGCTGGCCGATCTGAGCGCCTGAGCGGCGCTGCTCAGGTGTAGAATATCAGAACGATACCGCCGAGCGCCAACCCTGTCCCCAACCAGGCGCTCGGCGCGAGTTTTTCCCCGCGCAGTGCGTCCAGCACCAGGCCCCAGATCTGGCTTGTCGCCAGCAATGTCTGAACGATGCCTATCGCAGCGTACTTAAGCGCGACCATGTACGTCATCATGGCGATGTACGTACCCAGGAACGTCCCCAACGCCGCCAGATACAGGGCCGGATCCTGGCGCAGCTTAAGCCCCGGCGCGTCCGCGTTCCGTTCCGGGCGCGCCAGGCTCCACCACACCAGCACACCCAGCGTGCCGGCGCTTAAGCGCACAAAAGCCGTGACGATGGGGTCGAGATCAGCGTGATTGAACTGCGATCGCGTGACCAGCGCCCCCAACGCCTGTCCCGCAACTGCCAGCAGGCCATAGCCCACCCCAATCCACATCTGCCGGGGCGATTCCGAGGTCTTCCTCTGGCTGATGACCCAGGCCACGCCTGCCAGTGTCAGGACCAGCCCGGCCCAGGCCTGGAGCGAGAGCGTTTCGTGCAGCGCTATCCACCCCAACAGGGCGGCGATGATGGGGGAAAGGATGCCCAACAACAGCGTGCGCCGTGTCCC
>DAOTZR010000101.1:0-11672 GCA_034434315.1 Anaerolineae bacterium | reverse complement strand
TGAGGTGTATTGCAAAGCACAGGATTAATCCTGTGCTACGTTCTGCTGGCCGGCGAACGCGATGCACAGGCCCTGGCCGCCGGGCTGGAGCTGGATGAGGTGAATGAGCAGGCACTGACGTTCACGCTGGCGGCAATAGAGACGCAGGAAGGCTTGCAGATGCTGGCAGCGCTGGCCCAGGAGGCTGGTGGAGGGTAATTTCCCCTGCTGCCGACGAAGGGGAAACGACCAGATCCCCGGTGTGCACTCCCGCGCCGTTGGGGCTGGCGGCTGGGTCTCTTACACCCGGCTGCGGCGGCTGCGGCGCCAGGCCTGGAGTTCCTCCACGCTGCGGGTGTTGAGCAGATGGCGGGGTTCAAGCCAGGCGCGTCGGGCAATGGTGACGCCGTAATGCAAAGCCGCGAATCCGTCCGGGTCATGGGCATCCGAGCTGATGGCCAGGGGAATACCCAGCGCGGCGGCTCGACGGGCGTACAGGTCGTTTAGATCCAGGCGGGTGGGCTTGGCCGATATTTCCAGCGCCACGCCGCTGCCCGCTACGCCCTGAAACAGCGCTTCGATGGCAAAATCCACGCCCTCGCGTCCGCCAAAAACGCGCCCGGTAGGATGGGCAATCAGATCAACCCGCGGGTTCTGGGCCGCCTTTAACAGACGGCGGGTAACTTCCTCGCCGGAGCTGCCCAGTTCGGCGTGCTGGGCGGCGATGACAAAATCCAGCTCATCCAGGAGCGCATCCGGCCATTCCAGACTGCCATCAGGCTGGATTTCCAGCTCGACGCCGGCCAGGACCTGCAGGGAATCCATCCGGGTATTGACGGCGGCGACCGCAGCGCGCAGCGCTCGTACCGCCGCTTCCGGAGAGCCGTAGCGCTGCGTAAGGTCCCGCGCGTGATCCGAAACGATCAGGTAACTCAGGCCCTGGCTTTGCGCTGCGCGCGCCATGGTCTCCAGATCGGCATCCCCATCCGAAAACACGGTGTGGCACTGGAAGTCCCCGCGCAAGTCGGCACGGGTCACCAGTTGCGGCAGGCGCTGTTCCAAAGCGGCGGCGATCTCCCCACTGTCCTCGCGCAGTTCGGGCGGAATCCAGGGCAGGCCCAGGCCTGCGTAGACCTCTTCCTCTTCCGCACAGGCAGCCAGGCTACCCGCGCAGCGTAGCCCTTCGGGACCAAAGGCCAGACCGCGCTGTTCCGCCAGAGCGCGCAGGCGCACATTGTGGGCCTGGCTACCGGTGTAGTATTGCCAGGCCGCCCCCCAGCGTTCAGGCGTAACGCAACGCAGGACCACCGCCGGGCCATCGTGAGTGTAGGCCTTGAGCGTGTCCACGGTGCTGATCGCCACACTCTGGATAAGGGGCAGCGTGCGGAAGGCCGCCAAAACCTGGCCCGGCTGTTCGGTAGCGACCAGGAGATCAAGATTGCCTACGGTTTCACGGCCCCGACGCAGGCTGCCGGTCATCGCGGCGCGGAGCACCGTTGGAAACGCGCGCAGGGCCGCGAGCAAATCCTGAGCCAGAGGCAAGGCCACGGAAAGCGGCACCCGTCCGCTGCGACGATGTTTAAGCGCGCTCACCTGCTCCAGAATGCGCGCCTCCAGCCGCGGGCCAAAGCCCTTCAGGCGCCGTATTTCGCCAAACCGGGCCGCGACCTCCAGCTCATCCAGCGAGGTGATGAACAGCTCGTCCCAAAGTTGCCGCGCGCGCTGAGGGCCAACACCGGGGATCTGCATGATTTCGACCAGTCCCACAGGAATTTGATCTTTGAGCTTTTCGTAGGCGCTGATACGACCGGTGAGCAGGTATTCAGCAATCTTGGCGCGCAGTGCTTCGCCAAAACCGGGCAGGGTGACCAGCTCGCCGCGCTGATGCAGATCCTCGATTGGCTCTGGCAACTCGCGCAACGTGCCCGCTGCATTGCGATAAGCCTGGACGCGGTAGGGATTTTGCTGTAAGATTTCCAGCATATGCGCCATGTTTTCAAAAATCATGGCCAGCTCAGCATTGCTGTTTGCCATGGTTACCCCCTTCTGGTTGCACTGGCGGATCCAATGGTACTTTCATTATACTGGTTTCCCCAAACTTGTGTACTTTGCGCTGGAAGGGGGTAAAGATTCGGGTCCATCTTATGGGGGTGAAGAATCACGGCTTTCTGCAGATGCTCACATGGCTGAAGTCCATAGCCAGACCCAATCTACCAACACATTTTGAAGCCAAAGCAAATTTGACAAAATATTGCTTCACGTTACCATAATGGGCATGAATGGGACTTATCGCGAATACGTCGGTAATTTACATACACACTCCGTCTATTCCGACGGCACGCTGACGCATGCCAATATCGCTGCCGCAGCGGCGCGGGCCAGGCTGAACTTTGTCATCGTCACCGATCACAACGTCTGGGTCAAAGGACCGGAAAATTACTATGGCTCCGTGCTCCTCCTGATCGGCGAAGAACTGCACAATATCCGCAGACAACCTCAGGCCAGCCATCTGCTGGCCTACGGCGCCGATCAGGAACTGGCCCCCTACACCTTCACCAGTGCGCAAACGCTCCTGAACACCCTGCGCGCGCGCGGCGGCTTTGGCTATCTGGCGCATCCCATTGAAAAAGGCAGCCGACTTCTGCCCGGCCTGGAAGCGATCCCCTGGGCCGATTGGCCGCTTGAAGGAATGGTGGGGTTGGAAATCTGGAACTACATGTCGGAGTTCAAAGGACTGTTATGGGGCTGGCCAGCGGCTCTGTGGTATGCTTTTTTCCCCCACCTGGGGATCCGCGGCCCTTATCGGGCCACTCTTAAGCTCTGGGACGAGCTGTTGAGCAAAGGCATGCGCCTTTCGGCCATCGGCGGGGCGGACGCCCACGGCACAACGTACCGCTGGGGAGGGTTGAAGCGGGTGGTCTTCCCCTACGACTACCTTTTCCGCTGCGTTAACACCCACATCCTCACGCGCGAACCGCTGATTGGGGAATTCGCAACCGACAAGGCCCTCGTCTACGAAGCCCTGCGCTCCGGGCGTACCTGGGTGGGATATGACCTGCCGCATCCCACGCGGGGCTTCCGCTTTGTCATCCGCAGCGGGGCCAATGAGGCTACAGTGGGCGAAACCTTGCGCCGTCAGGGCGCCCTCCAGGTCCAGGTGACCCTCCCGGCAACGGGGGAGATCGTGCTTTTACACAACGGCAAACCCATTCATCGGGCCTCAAAAGCCAGCGAACTGGATTACACGACCGTCCAGCCGGGCATCTACCGCGTCGAGGTGTACCGCCGGGCCTGGGGGCGGCGGGTAGGCTGGATTTTCTCAAGCCCGATTTATGTCGAGTAATGCCACCGGGGATAGCCCAAAGCGAGAGGCCGACTTGTACAAGTCGGCCTCTCTTTGCCGGAAAAGGGGGGTAGGTTTAGCCCGGTTCGATGGCTTCGTTCGGGCATTCCGCCATGCAGGCCCCGCAGTCAATGCAGGTATCGGGGTTAATGGCGTACTTACCAGGATTGGCCGCATCGGGATGGATCGAGTCGGTGGGGCAAACCGAAACGCAAGCCGCGGCACCTTCACACTTATCGGTTAAGATTTTGTAAGCCATGGCATCCTCCTGAACAGATTAAAATTGGGACCTTATGTAAGTCCTTTTTCATTGTACACCATAACTTTGGGGCGTCAAACCTGATGCCAGGGTCGGGCTCGGCCTGAGCTTCTGGTCCCTGCGTGGTGGGAAGCTGGGACATGGTATAATCCGCATGTCTGCGGTCCGGTCTCGATGGCTCTGCCGAGGCGTGCTGACTGTTCCGGCAGCGACTGAGAGCCACGGCCATGGGGCTCTTGGGCGCTATACCGGGCCAGGAGTACTGCCGGATCTTTTGAGGCACTACGAAAAGATAAGGATGGTCTGATGACAGATTCAAGTTTGGGGAACTCCTTGCGCCGTTATACAAGTCTGGCCCTGGTGTTGATCAGCGCCGCACTCCTGGCCTTTGTGGCGCTCACACCGCCGGAGGTGTTGGAAAAGGTCGGCATCGTTGGCGCCGTCGTTTGCCATCGTATACCGTCCCATTCGTTTTTCATCCATGGCCACCAGACGGTGCTCTGTCAACGGTGTACCGGGACATTTACAGCGGCGCTGACCGGCATCCTGGTCCAGTTGGGCATCTGGCGTCGGCACCGGCGCCAGGGGTTTCCACGTTGGGGCATCATCGCCCTGTTGCTGCTCTTTGTAGCTGTGTGGGGATTTGACGGTTTAAACTCCTACTTCACGCTTCTCCCGGCCCAGCGTCCCCTGTTGTATCCGCCCCAGCCCTGGCTGCGCCTGTTCACCGGGACCCTGGTCGGCCTGGGGATGAGCCTGATCCTGGTGCCGGCCTTCAACATGACCCTGTGGCGCGATGGAGAAGCGCAACCGGTTGTCAACTGGCGCGAGTTTGGGCTTCTGTTGCTCATCGTCCTGGCCCAGGCCGCCTTGATCTACACCCGCGTCGGGATTCTGCTCTATCCCCTGGCCCTGTACAGCGCTCTGGCGGTGCTGGTTCAGTTGGGCCTGCTGGGCAGCATGATCGTCGTGCTGGCGCTGGGGTACGATAACCGCTTTTCCTCCTGGCGCGAAGCCTGGCCGGTTCTGGTCTGGGGCTTGCTGGTCGCCCTGGTGTTGATGGGGGCCATTCTGACGCTGCGCTATTTCAGTACGGGAACGTTTCAGGGCGTACCGGGCCTGGGATAAAGCTCCGGCGCGTTTCTTCGCACGACGGCCTCATCCATGTTCCGGCGTGGATGGCCGCCCCCATTTTCTCGTCCGAGTATGCTTTTAGGCGTGTCAAATCGGGACATTTGAACTTTGACATGCCAGGTATCTCCCCCTAGAATATAAAAAGCCGTTGTATGACAACATCCCAACGGCGCGTTTTCCCATATCCTTAGGGCCATTGGACGATTCACAACCCTTGCTTTAGATTTCTCAATTCACACAGGAGGTATGCGATGTACAAAAAACTCTTTATCCCCGGCCCAACCCACGTGCGCGATGAGATTCTACAAGCGCAGACCGCGCCGATGATTGGGCACCGCGCCAAGGAGTACAGTGATCTGCAGGGCGCTGTCACTCCCAAGCTGCAGCAATTGCTCTACACCGAACAACCCGTCTTCATCTTCGCCAGCTCCGGCACGGGCGTGATGGAAGGCTCGATCCGTCAGGCCGTGCGCCCAGGCAAACGTGCCCTGGTCACCGTCTGCGGTGCCTTCTCCCAGCGCTGGTATGAAATTGCTGTAGGCAATGGCGTCCCCACCGATCGCATTGACGTGGAATGGGGCAAGGGCTTCACACCAGCCATGGTGGAAGAAGCGCTGAGTCAGGGGGACTACGATGCCGTCACGGTGACGCTCAACGAAACTTCTACCGGGGTTCAGAATCCCGTGCCGGAGATCGCCCGAATGGTGCGCGAAAAGTTCCCCCAGACCATGGTCCTGGTGGATGCCGTTTCAGGCATGGGCGGGATTAAGATCGAGTTTGACGCCTGGGGGGCCGACGTCGTGCTCTCCAGCTCGCAGAAGTGCTTCGCGCTACCGCCGGGTCTGGCCTTTGCTGCCGTCAGCGAGCGCATGTTCTCCCGCGCAGGCGAGGTGCCCAATCGCGGCTACTACTTCGATTTCCTCGACATGCTCAAGTACTACAAAAAGAATCAGACGCCCGCGACCCCGGCCATCAGCCTGATTTACGCCCTCAACAAGCAGCTCGATGACATCTTCGCCGAGGGGCTGGAGAACCGCTGGGCGCGGCATCGGGAAATGGCGCGCATCACGCAGGATTGGGTGCGCAAGTACTGGGGCCTGTTTGCCGATGAGGAGTTCCTCTCGGTCACAGTAACGACCGCGAAGAACAGCCGGGGCATCAGCGTGGCCGACCTCAACAAGGAGTTGGGTAAGCGCGGCGCCACCATTTCCAACGGCTACGGCGATCTTAAAGAAAAGACCTTCCGCATCGCGCATATGGGCGATCTCACCGTGGACGATATCCGCTGGGTGTTGGGTGAGATCGAAGACATTCTGGGATTGGCCTGAGCAGAGGAGGAAGCACCATGGCTAAGCTGTTAGTCTGCGATCCGATGGACCCCGAAGCCATCGCCAAGATGCGCGCCGCGGGAATTGACGTAGATGTACGCGACACCATCACGCCCGAAGAGCTGGAGCAGGTGATCGGCGCGTACGACGCCATGGTGGTGCGCAGCCGCACCAAAGTGCGCCAGCCGCTCATTGACAAGGCCACGAACCTGAAGGTTATCATCCGCGGCGGCGTGGGCCTGGACAACATTGACGCCGACTACGCCCGGCAAAAGGGGATCAAGGTGCTCAACACCCCGCGCGCCAATTCCGCAGCGGTGGCCGAGCTGGTCCTGGGCCTGATGTTCACCCTCGCGCGCCACATCACCGTGGCCGATGCCTCGATGAAGGCCGGACGCTGGGAGAAGAAAGCCCTTGAAGGCAGCGAAATCGCGGGCAAGACCCTGGGCCTCATCGGTTTTGGCCGCATCGGCCAGATGCTGGCGCAGAAAGCCCTGGCCCTGGGGATGGCGGTGCTGGCCTACGATCCCTATGTGAGCATCACCATGGAAGGCGTGCGCGCCGCCACGATCGAGGACATCCTCAAACAGGCCGATTACGTTTCGTTGCACGTGCCGGTTACCCCGGAGACTAAAAACATGATTGGGGCCGCCCAACTGGCCATGATGAAACCTACCGCCTACCTGATTAATGCCGCGCGCGGTGGCGTGGTGGACGAGGCCGCCTTGTACGAGGCGCTCGTCAACAAGCAGATTGCCGGCGCAGCCCTGGATGTCTTCACTGAGGAGCCTCCCAAGTCCGAGGCCCTGCTCAAACTTATCGCCCTGCCCACCATCGTGGCGACGCCCCATCTGGGCGCCTCGACTGCCGAGGCCCTGGCGCGCGTCGGCGGCGAGGTGGCGGACCTGGCGCTTGAGCATCTGGCTTAAGGAGGCCCTATGGCAACCATCAAACCCTTCCGCGGTATTCGCTACAATCCGGAACGCATCGCCAACCTTTCGGATGTGATCACGCAGCCCTACGACCGCATCCACGATGCGGAACAGGCGGCCTATTACGCTCAGCACCCTTACAACTTCTGTCGCATCATCTACGGCCTGCGCGAACCCGACCTGCCCGAGAACAACGTCTACACCCGCGCGCTGGCTTACGCCCAGACCTGGATGGCGGAGTCGGTCTTGATCCAGGACCCCCAGCCGGCGCTCTACGTCCTGGAGCAGGTCGCTACGGCGCCCAACGGTCAGACCTACGTCCGGCGCGGATTCGCCGCAGCCCTGGAGCTGACCCGCTTTGAAGAGGGCATCATCCTCCCCCATGAACGAACCCTCAGCGGTCCCAAACAGGACCGGCTGAACCTGACGCGGGTCACCCAGACCTCCTGGGAGCACATTTTCATTCTCTACCCGGATGAGCAGCAGCGCATCAACGCCCTGCTCGATGGCTACCTGATGACTCATGAGCCCGTGGTGGCGCACGAGCGCGTCATCGAACCCGCCGTCGAACAACGCTTCTGGGTGGTGCGGGACCCGCTCATCATCCACAGCATCGTCGAGGAGATGGCCCCCAAGCGCAACCTCATCATCGCCGATGGGCATCACCGCTACGAAACCGCGCTCAACTACCGGGACGAGATGCGCGCCCGCTATCCCGATGCGCCGGCGACGGCAGCTTTCAACTACGTCATGGCTACCTTTGTCAGCATGAGCGATCCAGGCCTGGTGATTCTGCCCACGCACCGGCTGATTCACAGCTACACCCGCATGGATGGCGCCATCCTGCTCAAGGCCCTGGAGCCGTACTTCACCATCGAAGCCCAACCCGACCGGGCCAGCATGGAGGCCGGCCTGGCCCAGGCCCAGGCGGAGCACCCGCGCTTCGGTTTCTACGATGGCCGGTACTACCTCCTCACGCTTAAGACCCTGGATACCATGGCCGAACTTGTCCCCGATCGCGATCCGGCCTGGCGCGCCCTGGACGTAGCCGTGCTCCACGAAATTGTCATCGAGCACGTCATGGGCCTTTCCAAGGAGAGCGTGGCGCGCAAGGAAAACCTGGACTACCTGCGCAATCCCAATCCCGGCTACAAGGCCGTGGATGAAGGCCGGGCCAACTTTATGTTCCTGCTCAACGGTACACGCATGGAGCAGGTCCGCGCCTGCACCGTCGCCGGCGAAAAGATGCCGCAAAAATCCACCGACTTCTACCCCAAGATCATCAGCGGCCTTGTCGCCATGTCCCTGCAAGGCGAACTGGCGTAACCGGCACCGGGGCCAGCTTCACAGGCTGGCCCCGGTTGTTTTTTTACCGGCTTTATGTTATGCTTGGCTTGCCCTCACCGGAGGGCAAGGAGGCAGCATGACCGATTGGATTTTAGTTTTTGACTTAGATGACACCCTGTATCGCTTTGAAAGTGGCATCTTTACCCTGGTCCGTCAGCGCATCCAGCAATGGCTTGCGCAGGCGCTGCATCTCCCCCTGGAAGAAGCCCGACACCTCCAACACCATTACTACCTCACCTACGGTACCACCCTGGCCGGCTTATTGCAGGAACATCCGGGCATTGACCATGAAGATTACCTCGCTTATGTGCATGATGTACCCATTGAAATCTACGTCCAGCCCGACCCGGTACTGGACGCGATGCTCCAGCGTCTGCATGCACCCAAAGTCATTTTCACCAACGCCACCCAGGCCTGGGCCGATCGCGTGACCCGCGCCCTGGGCGTAAGGCAACACTTCGACGCCATCGTGGACATCTATCAGGCCAACTTCATCTCCAAACCCTATCCCTACCCTTACCAGGTCCTGCTGCAAACCCTCCAGGCCGAACCCCAGCGTTGCATCATGCTGGATGACCAGGTCCGCAACTTGCTGACCGCGGCGCAGATGGGGATGCGCACCATTCTGGTGCGTCCGGATCAGCCCGACCTGCCGCCGGAAATTGAACACAGCGTTCCGGACATCTACGCCGCCGAGCCCCTGCTCCACCATCTGCTCCACAACGGCCATGTCCACCAGTGATACCCTTCCCGCCTATCGCCTGATCAACCCCATCCAGACCTATGCCTGGGGCACGCGCGACGCTGCGGCCTTCATCCCGCACCTGCTGGGGATGCCGGCCCAACCGGGGCAACCCTACGCCGAACTCTGGCTAGGCGCCCATCCCAGCGCCCCCTCCCAGGTGCACACGCCTGCAGGCCGCATTGAGCTCCCGCGCTGGCTGGCCCAGGCTCCGGAACAGCGACTCGGCGCGGATACCTGCGCGCGCTTCGGCCCGCAGCTCCCGTTCCTGTTCAAAGTCCTCTCCATCGCCGAGCCGCTCTCCATCCAGACCCATCCCAACGCCGAGCTGGCCCGGCACCTGCATGCGCGCGATCCGCAGCACTACCCGGATCCCTATTCCAAGCCGGAACTCGTCATCGCCCTGACCCCGATGGAGGCGCTGGTCGGTTTTCGTCCGCCGGCGGATTGGCCGGCCTTAGCCCGGCGCTACCCGGCCTTGCGGGACTTCATCCCCCGCCCCTGGCCCGGCGACCCAGACAGCCTGCGGCACTGGTACAGCGCCCTGATTAGGCGTTCTGCCGCTGCCCCCCAGGCTTTGCAGGCCCTGCTCTCCCGGCTAGACCTGGGCCTGCGCGCTCTCCCGGACCGCACCCCCGCGGAACAGCTCTTCCTGGCCCTCCGTCCGCGCTATCCCGGCCCGGACATTGGCCTGGTGACCCTGCTCCTGCTGAACTGGGTCTCCCTTGACCCTGGTGCGGCCCTCTACCTGGCGCCGGGGACGCCGCACGCCTATCTTAGCGGCAACGCGCTGGAGTGCATGCGCAACTCCGATAACGTCGTGCGCGCCGGCCTGACGCAGAAATACATAGACTGGGATGCTTTGCTCCAAACCCTGGACTTCAGCGCCTGCGCCCCGCACCATGTGGGTCTGGCGACATCCTATGGCCGGCTTTACCACGTCCCGGAGGCGGCCCTGGCCGTGGCCCGGATCACCAGCCAGGCAGGCGAGCAACGTCAGGTCACCCTGACCGGCCCGGCCATTCTGTTAGTCCTTGAGGGGGAAATCAGCCTGCCCAACGAAGAGCGTTACGCGCGCGGCGAATCGGCCTTCCTGCCTGCGACGCCGGGCCATATCGTCTGGCGGCAGCGAATTGCGGGCCACGTCATACTGGCCAGCCACACTGTGCCGCACATTACCTGAACGCTCAAAAGCGGCATTTTTGGGGGGATTGCCGGGGCTCACGCCCGCCCTGGCCATTCGTTACTCGGCGGAGCCTTCTTCCCCGCGCTGGATAAGCAGCGCGTAGACTTCGCGGCGCGACCAGCCGGAAAAAGCGGCCACCTCTTTGGCCGCCTGCGTGGGGGACTGGCCCGCGCGCAGGTGTTGCTCCAGCGCGGCCCGGACCTGGGCCGCATCCCAGCGCGGATGCTCGCGCGCCGCGCCCTCGATCACCAGCGTGTACTCGCCGCGGGGCGGCTTCTCATCCACGTAAGCCAGGGCCGAGGCCAGCGTCCCGCGCCACACTTCCTCGTAGAGCTTGGTCAGCTCCCGGCACAAGGCCACCCGCCGATCGCCCCACACCTCCAGCATCGCCGCCAGCGTCTCGCGCAGGCGATGGGGCGCCTCGTAGCAGATCAACGTGGCGTGGATCGAGGCCAGCTCCTCCAACACAGCGCGCTTCTCACCGGCCTGACGGGGCAGGAACCCCAGGAACACAAAGCGATCCGTCGGCAACCCCGAAACAATCAGCGCCGTACTGTGAGCCGAAGCGCCCGGCACTGCCACCACCCGGACGCCCTGCGCGATGGCCGCGCGTACCAGCGTGTACCCCGGATCCGAAATGCCAGGCGTGCCGGCTTCGGAAATCAGGGCCACATCCCCCTGCTCCAAGGCCTGCAGGAGCGCCTGAAGCTTGCGCTCCTCATTCCCTTCAAAAAAAGAGGTAAGCGGCGTGGTGATCCCGTAATGCTCCAACAAAAACCGCGCCGTGCGCGTATCCTCCGCGGCCACGAGGCTCACCTCGCGCAGGATGCGCACGGCGCGTAACGTCATATCCTCCAGATTGCCAATCGGCGTTGCGACCAGGTACAGCGTTCCCACAGGATTTACGGCAGCTTCGTAAAAGCGACAAAAGCCAGGGCGCGCGTGCAATCGTTGCCGGGGAAGTTCAGGATCACCGGATAGGAAAGCGGGCGTTTGGGATCCGCTTTATCGTAAAGCTGCACGCGGAACTCCCCAATCGAGCGAATCAACTCCGTGGTGCTGAAGGCATACTCCCATCCCGATTCCCCGTTGACCGGAGCCGAGCCGGAATACACCACTTCGTTCAAGCCGCCGCCTGTGATGCGGATAGGGTAGCCTTTGAGATGACGCCCGACTTCGTCCACCACCGTCCCGGCCACGCCGGTCCAGTTGCAGCCGTAATAGGGCACGGCATAGTTCAACACGTAGTTAAAGGGCACCGGGGTCGGGGTCGGAGTGGGGGTCTTGGTCGGCGTTGGCGTGATGGGCGTCGGCGTCCAGGTAGCCTGAGGCCGCGGCGTCGGCGTCTCCGTGGGGCTGGGGGTAGGCGTAGCCTCCGTTGGCGTCGGCGAAGGCGTCGGTGTCCAGGTTGGCGGGAGCGTC
>DAOTZR010000100.1:0-9076 GCA_034434315.1 Anaerolineae bacterium | reverse complement strand
TCGCTTTTGCGGACCAGTTACATGGCTACGCACACCGACGAGCAGTTGGAGCGGGTGTTGGAGATCTTCGCCCGCGTTGGCAAAGAACTAGGGGTTATTTAGCGACTATCCGGCCTGTTCGGACCTTGCCTGCTCCCTGAATAGTGAATAACACATCGGGCCGCTCTTAAACAGGAGCGGCCCGATGTAGGTGAGGCCTTAGATCCCGTGCTTCTGCAATTCGTCGAGCAATTTGGCCTTAGGCTTGTAGCCTACGATGCGGGCCGTCTCTTTGCCTTCCTTGAACAGGATCATGGTGGGGATATTCATCACCCCGTAGCGCGAAGCCAGCGCGCCCTGTTCGTCTACGTTCACCTTGACAATGCGCAGGCGCCCCTCAAGCTCGGGAGCCAGTTCTTCCAACACGGGCCCTAATTGCCTGCAGGGAGGGCACCAGGCCGCCCAGAAGTCCACCAGCACCGGCTGAGCGGATTGCAAGACTTCGGTTTCAAACGTTTCACTGGTCACATTGAGCAAATTTCCCATAAGCTATCCTCTTTCTACACTAAGGGACTGTATATAATGGCTTGATTATCGCCAAGGCCGGGGCTTTGTCAAGCCCCACTCCCCAGTCGGGAGAGGAGCGGGCAAGGGATGAAGTGAGGGCCAGAGTCAGTGCCACCAGGTATCCAGAACTATTCGGTTTAACACGGCGGTAGATAGCTACCGGGTTTGACAAAAGTGTCAGTTTTGCTAAAGTGTTCTGTATGGAGTGCCGTACCCCATTTGGGTGCTCCAGACATCTTTTTTCAGGAAGGAGGAGATTCTATGTCTAAGCGTTTGATAGTGTCCATCCTCATCGTAGTCTCCATGCTGGCGGGCCTCACGGGCTGCGGTGGCAGTAAGGGGACGATCAAGATCGGCCTGCAGGGCCCCATGACCGGCGACTACGCCTACGAAGGTCAGGGCTTCCGCAACGCGGTCGAGCTGCTGGTCGAGCAGACCAATGCCGCGGGCGGCATCAACGGCAAGAAGGTGGAACTTATCGTCGAAGATGACGCCGGGGACCCCACCCAGTCGGCCCTGGTGGCGCAGCGCCTGGTGGATGCGGGGGTTGTGGCCGTGATCGGCGCCTACAACTCGACTGCGACGGAACCGGCCTCGGAAATCTACAACGAAGCCGGCATCCTGCACATCACCCCCTCGTCTACCGCGGTGCGCCTGACCCAGAAGGGCTTCAAGCGCTTCTTCCGCGTCTGCTTCCTGGACGATCGGCAGGGGTTATTCGCGGCCAAGTTCATGCAAGAAGTGCTTGGGGCTAAAAACGTTGGCATCCTGCACGACAACTCGACCTACGCCCAGGGGCTGGCCGAGGAGACGCGCGCCTATGCGGAGCAACTGGGCCTGAACGTCGCCTTCTACGACGCCATCAACCCCAACGATAAGGACTTCTCGCCCATTCTCACCCGCATCGGCGCGGCCAATCTGGATGCGATTTACTTCACCGGCTATCACTCTCAGGCCGGGCTGCTGCTCAAACAATCCGCCGAGCTGGGCCTGAAGGTCCAGTGGATTGGCGGCAACGCGGCCAACAACCCGGTCATGGTTGAAATTGCCGGCGTCCAGAACGCCAAGGGCATGTTCGTCACCACCGAGCCGCTCCCGCAGGACCTCAACTACCCGGAGGCCAAAGCCTTCATCGCCGACTACAAGGCCAAATACGGCGAGGAGCCGGCCAGCGTCTGGACAATCATGGCCGCCGAGGCCTTTAACGTCATCCGCTATGCCATGGAAAAGACCCAATCCACCGATCCCGCTGTCCTGGCGGATTACCTGCACAATCAGTTCAAGAACGTGAACGGCCTCACCGGCCCGATTCTGGGCTTCGATGAGAAGGGCGATCGTCTGGGCACCATTCACGTGGCCTACGTGATTGACGACCAGGGCAACTTCGTACTCTACGACAAACAGCCCTCGCCTTAAGCTCAGGCCGTCCGGGCCTGCCTTGTCTGGGGGGGACTGCTCAAGTCCCCCCCATCCGGGTGTTGAAAGGTGGCTGCGATGCAATTCTTACAGCAGATGATTAACGGTATTACGATCGGCGCGTTCTACGCTTTGGTCGCCCTGGGCTACACCATGGTGTACGGCGTCCTGAAGATGATTAACTTTGCTCACGGCGACCTGTTCATGTGGGGGGCTTTCCTGGCGCTCACGGGCCTGAAAGCGGCGCAAGGCCTGGTTGGTCAGGCGCACTTGTGGATGGTAGGGCCGGTCTTCATGCTGGTTATCCTTTGTGTGGCTTTGATTGGGGTTCTGGTCGAGCGTGTGGCCTATCGTCCCCTGCGTTCCGCCGGGCGCCTGGCTCCTATCATCTCTGCGCTCGGCGTTGCATTTATCCTGGAGTCGCTGGCCCGCAACATCTATGGGCCGCGCTGGCTCAGCATGCCGGCGGGCTTCGTTCCTGGCGGCGGCCTGACCCTGTATCAGGGGGTACGCATGAGCGTCATGCAACTGGCCGTCCTCATCATCGCCTTTGTGCTGATGGCCGGTCTGTACCTGTTTGTCCAGCGCACCCGGACCGGCGTAGCCATGCGCGCCGTTGCGTTGGATCCGGCTACGGCCCGTTTGATGGGCATTGACGTGGATAAGATCATCGCCATCGTGTTCCTCATCGGGCCGGGATTGGGGGGCGCCGCCGGCATGACCGTGGGGCTGTACTACGGTTCTTTTGATTTTACTCTGGGCTGGACTTTTGGACTTAAAGCTTTTATCGCCGCCATTCTGGGCGGCATCGGCAACATCCCCGGCGCGATGCTGGGCGGCTTACTCCTGGGCCTCATCGAAACCCTGGCCTCCGGCTATCTTTCGCCGCAATGGAAAGACGTGATCGCTTACGTCATCCTGATTCTCATCCTGATGTTCCGTCCCACCGGCCTGCTCGGTGAGCGGGTCGCTGAGAAAGTTTAGGTAAGGAGCGAATTATGATCAAAAGCTCCCCATCGAGTTTGCCTTCCTGGTTGCAGTTCATCCGCTCAAAACCCTGGTTATGGCAGGGTGCGCTGCTGGTGTTTTTGATTGTGCTGCCACTGCCCCTGGGTAATTACTATCGCACGGTGCTCTGGCGCACGGGCCTGTATGTGATGCTGGGCCTGAGCTTGAACCTGATTGTGGGCTATGCCGGGCTGTTTCAGCTCGGCCATGCCGCCTTTTTCGCCATTGGCGCCTACACGGCGGCCATCCTGAACCTGCGGCTGGGCCTCCCCCTGCTCTACACCTTTCCCTTCGCGGTGGGAATGGCGGCCCTGTTCGCCTACCTCATCACGCGCCCCATCCTGCACCTGCGCGGCGACTACCTAGCCATCGTCACCATCGCTTTTGGGGAAGTGGTCCGCCTGTCCCTGGTGAATAATCTGTTGGGCATAACCGGTGGTGCTAATGGGCTGAGCGGGATAGCGCGCCCGATACTCTTCGGCCTTGTCCTGCGCCAGCCGCTGCACCATTACTACCTGCTGCTGATCTTCCTCGTCCTCACAGTGTGGGCCATGCAGCGCCTGGAACAATCCCGCCTGGGGCGGGCCTGGATGTATATCCGGGAGGATGAAGTCGCTGCCGAAGCCATGGGGCTGGATACGGCCCGTTTGAAATTGCTGGCTTTCATCCTGGGGTCGAGTTGGGCCGGGCTGGCCGGGGCTTTGTACGCCGGTCAGTTGACCGTGATCTCTCCGGATATGGCGAAATTCATGGAATCGGTCGTCATGTTTTGTATCGTTGTCCTGGGGGGCGCTGGCTCCATCCCCGGCGTGGTGGTGGGCGCTTTGGGCATGGTCACCCTGCCGGAACTCTTCCGCCCCCTCAAGGACTGGCGCGATGCCTGGATGGGCCTGGCCATGGTGCTCATGATGATTGCGCGCCCGGAGGGCTTGTGGCCCAGTCGCCGTATTCGCCTGGAAGTGCACGAGGAGGATGAAGCATGACGAATCAAGACATCCTGCTGGACGTGCGCCATTTGAGCAAGGCCTTTGGCGGGCTTATGGCGGTGGACCATGTGGATTTTCAGGTCTACGCGGGCGAAATCATGGGGCTGATTGGGCCGAATGGGGCCGGTAAGACCACCATTTTCAACATGATTACCGGTTTTTACGCGCCTACGGAAGGGGAGATCTGGTTTAAGGGGCGGCGCGTGGCCTATCCGGCCCGCCGCAACCAGACCCCGCTCCGGCCCCATCAGATCACCCAACAGGGTATCGCGCGGACCTTCCAGACCATTCGCCTGTTCAAGAACCTGACGGTACTGGAAAACGTCATGGCCGGGCTGCACCATCGCACTCGTGCTGGAGTGTGGGCGGTTCTTTCACGGTCGGCGGGGCAGCGCGTCGAAGAGGCCTTCATTCAAAAAGAAGCTGAATTTTGGCTGGACTTCATGGGCCTGAGCGCTTATCAGCATGAACTGGCCAAACACCTGCCTTATGGCGACCAGCGCCGATTGGAGATTGCCCGCGCCCTGGCCACCCAGCCGGCTTTGCTCACCCTGGATGAGCCGGCTGCGGGTCTGAACGAGCAGGAAACCGCCGAACTGGTTGCGCTGATCCGGCAGATCCGCGCCAGGGGCATCACGGTGTTGATGATTGAGCATGACATGAAGATGGTCATGGGCCTGTGCGAGCGCATCGTGGTGTTGGACCACGGGCGCAAAATTGCCGAAGGCACGCCAGAGGAGGTTCAGAGCAACCCCAGGGTGATTGAGGCCTACCTGGGCGTGGAGGAGGATAAGGCATGAGCTTGCTGCGCATTGAGGACCTGCACGTTTATTATGGCCATGTCCATGCTCTCAAGGGCATTACGTTGGACATCGCCCCTGGCGAGATCGTCAGTTTGATTGGGGCTAACGGGGCAGGTAAGTCCACGACGCTGCGCGCCATCTCCGGCCTGGTGCCGATCCGTTCCGGGCGTATTCTTTTCGATGGCGCGGCGCTGAACAGTGTCCCGGCGCATAAAATCGTGGAACGTGGCATCGCTCACGCCCCCGAAGGCCGGCAAATTTTCGCTACCCTCACAGTGGATGAGAATCTGACCATGGGGGCTTACACTCTGGGGAACGATAAAGCCGCCATCGAGCGTAACCGGGAGCACGTGTTTACCCTGTTCCCTCGCCTGGCCGAGCGGCGCCATCAGCTAGGGGGGACGCTTTCGGGCGGAGAACAGCAGATGTTGAGCATCGGGCGGGCCTTGATGGCGCGTCCGCGCCTGCTGCTGCTCGATGAGCCATCCCTGGGGCTTGCTCCCCTGCTGGTGCGCTTGATTTTTGAGACCATCCGCGAAATCAACGCGCAGGGGGTGACGGTGTTGTTGGTGGAACAGAATGCGCGGGCGGCTTTGAAGATATCTCACCGCGCCTATGTGTTGGAGACGGGCAAAATTGCTCTTTCCGGTCCAGCGGCGGAGTTGCTGGCGGATGAGCGGGTGCGCAAAGCTTATTTGGGGGAGCAAGGGTGATGGGTGCGGATGAGCCTTATCCCATTCTGGAATACGACCCGGAACGCGAAGCGCTGATCAATCCTCTTCGGCTGACTCCCGAAGGAAGCGTGCCGGAGCATGGCGTGTTGTGCTTCTTTCAAGATGCCGTGCAGGCTATGCTGGCCGAAACGTCGGCCCAGTGCGTTTTGGAGAGACGCTGGGAGGACGGAGTGCGTTCCCTGCACGTGCTCGACTGGCACGGTCAACCCCTGGCTTTGGGCCATATCACGGTGGGGGCGCCTTCAGCCGTGGGGGTACTGGAAATGTTCATCGCTCAGGGCTGCCGCAAGTTCATGGTCTGCGGCGGCAGCGGTGTGTTGGAGCCCGATATCGAGCTGGGGGAGCTGGTCATTCTCACGGCTGCACTGCGGGATGAAGGGGTTTCGTATCACTACCTGCCGCCAGCTCCAGAGGTGCAGGCCCATCCGGAGGCGGTGGCAGCTTTGGAGCGCACCCTGCGCCGATATGGCCGGCCCTATCGCCTGGGCAAGGCCTGGACAACGGACGCGCCCTATCGCGAAACGCCGGCGCTGATCGCCCGCCGGCGGGCGCAGGGTTGCAGCGTGGTCGAAATGGAAGCGGCGGCGCTTATGGCGGTGGCGCAATTCCGCGGCGTCGTGCTGGGCCAGGTGGTTTACGGTGGCGATGATGTGAGTGGCCCGACCTGGCGTCATCGCGACTGGCAGTACGCCTCCGACGTGCGGCGTGAGCTGCTTCGGCTGAGCATCGGGGCCTGCCTGAGCCTGTAGGGGACGTATGCGAACCGGGCGCAGACAGGGCTACGTGCTGGTGATCATCGCCGCGGCGCTGTGGGCGACCATGGGCCTGTTTTACAAGGGTTTGATGGCGCACTACACCCTCCCCGCTTTGACGATTGTGTTCTGGCGCGCGGTTGTGGCGGCACTGGCGCTTTTCCTCTACCTGCGCTTACGTGGCATCCCCTGGCGCATCGCCCGGCGCGACGTGCCGCTCTTCCTGGGCTTCGGAGCTTTGGGGATAGCGGCCTTTTACGCGCTCTACATCCGCGCCATCGCCTGGAGCGGGATGGGCATGGCCGCGGTGCTGATGTACACTGCGCCGGTATGGGTCACCCTGTACGGTGCGCTGGTGCTGGGCGAAGGCCTGAATCGGGTCAAAGCCGCGGCGTTGGGCCTGGCCCTTGTGGGTTGTGTCCTGGTCAGCCGCCTGTACGACGAATCCGCGCGGAGCTTAAACACGGCGGGGATTCTGGCCGGGCTGGGGGCGGGGGTGACCTATGGGAGCTACATCCTGTTCAGCAGGGCTACGGCGCGACGGGGCTATGCTCCGTGGGTCGCTCAGGCCTGGGCCTTAGCCCTGGGCGGCCTGGGCCTGTTGCCCTGGCAAACGGCGGAAGGGCTCCTGGTCCCCTGGCGCACTCCAGCCCTGGCCTGGTGGCTGCTCCTGCTCGGCCTGGTCCCCACCCTGGGAGGTGGCGTGGCCTTTACCGCCGCTTTGAGGAGCGTCACCGCCAGCGAGGCCAGCATCGTGGCGACGCTGGAACCGGTCCTGGCAGCCTTTCTGGGCTGGGCTGTCTGGCAAGAACAACTAGACGGCGTGCAGCTTCTGGGGGCCGGCCTGATCCTGGTGGCTGTGATAGCCATCCAGCGCCGCGGGTGAACTGCCCTAGCGGTGCTGGCAGTGGGTATCACGTTGCTATACAGGGTCTTGTCTTGTGGTTATTGCACAGATTGGAGTATGGTAATGGCCGTCCGCAGCCGGTGTCATTCTCCGTTAAAAGGCTTTGCACTTTGGGCTACTTTCAGAAGTTTATTCAATACTTCTATAATCTCTCCGTCAATAGCTTCTGCCGGAATATGATGGGCCAGGATATGGAAATTGGTTTTGCTCATAACATTTGGCCGCTCTAGAATTTCGTAAAAGCGCTTGAAAAGCGGGGTGAGAAACTCATCGCTGGCCTTGATGTCATCCGACCAGGGGTCTTTGCCCAATGTGCGCAATGCTTGCTCGATCTCATTGATCGCCTGTTCCATCGTGGCTTGCCATTGCAGACCGAAGAGAGGGCCTCCCGCTATTCTTGCGCCTTCTGACCTGGCGTAGGCCAGCAAGGTTTCACGTTGACACAGGTAATTTTCCAGTTCGCGCTTGCGCCAGGCGTGTTGTTGGAGTGCTGGATCAGAAGGAAAGCCTCTGTCGAGACGGTCATAAATGGCCATTCCCAACAGGTCAGGTTTGGCTTCGCGCAGGCCATAAAAGTGTTCCTGCGCTTTGGTGGGTTGATTGACCACATAATGGACAAAAGGACGCGCCAGGTGTTCATGAACCGGGTGATTGAGCCGTTGGGCAAGAGCCTGTAAAATGGCCAGATCGGTAGAACCTTCGAGATATAGCACCCAACCGGTCTGCTGGGCCAGATAGTATTGCTCAAAACCGATTTCTCTCAGAGATTTCAAGACCTGCGAGCCGCGGTCATCGATGCGGTGCGGTTTGCCGACAAAGGCGATAACCACGTCACGGCCGGCGGCTTCGGTGAGCAAGACTTCGGAATGGCTGGCGGCTATGATCTGGCTGCCCATCTTTTCTGCTTGTTCCGATAGTACGTTATAAATCTGCCGCTGGCGCAGGATTTCCAGGTGCGCGTCCGGCTCATCGAGCAAAAGCACCGCCCCCGGATTGACTGCCATGTGCGCCAGCAAGAGCAAGGTCTGCTGTTGACCGCGTCCGCTGGAGGAGATGTCCAGCGTTGTGCCGAATGGGGTGGAATAATCCATCACGATTTCACCGCGCTCGGCAATGTATTTGGGCCTATGGAGCCTGGCGCCGAACAGACGTTCAATGGATGCGCAAATTTCCGCCCATTTCTCCTCGCCGTTGGGGCTTTGGAGCACCTGCCAGCACAAATTTCTCATCACCTCGGCAGTGCGTCCTTCGCCAAGCCGCACGCGAATGGAGCCCAATTCCAGGCGATCTTCTCGCGCCGCCAGCCCTGACATCGGAGGCAGGTAAGCAACCTGGAGATCGCGTAAAAGCTCTGGGACATTCATCCAGGTCCCTTCCTGAGGTGAGAGTGGGGGCCGGCAATAGAACGATTCCTCGTTGGCGTAGTAGAACTCCAAACGACATTCCCAGGGCTTTTGATTTACCCCTTCAACGCCGATTTCGATCAGGACGTTGCGGGTGGCTGCCCCTTTATCCGGCTGCTTTTCGCTTTCGCGCACATGCAGGTTGCGCCACAGGAGATTGGCTGTGGGCACCGGGATGGCGATCAGGTCTTGACGGCTGATGGTGACACCTGGCCGCTTGGAAGGAACTGCGCTACCGCCGCGTTTTTCCAGCCAGCGCTTGACGCCGATGTCCCATAACGCCAGGGCCTGTAATGCGGAGGTTTTCCCAGAGTTGTTCGGGCCGATCAAGACAACCCGCTCTCCTAATTCGATTTCGACCTCGGAAAAGACTTTGAAATTGCGAATGGTCAACTGGGTTAGCATAGATCGTATCCTATGTGTTTTGATTGGTTCTTAAAAATACTACACTTTCTCTTGCTGGCTCTCGACCAAATCGTCCCATTTGTTGGGCGCTGTTTCCTCTCAAACGAGTTACCCAT
>DAOTZR010000099.1:0-14043 GCA_034434315.1 Anaerolineae bacterium | reverse complement strand
ACCTCCTGGTTTGGGCCTATAATGTGCTACAAGCCCAATTTTGACGCAACCAGGAGATTCTTGCCACCCATGTCCGAACTCACGTCCGAAGCTCAGGTGATTGGGTCTGTGCCGTCAATGGGTTTGAGTAATACGCCGAGATGGGGGCGAAGACGATCGGGGAGGGGGATGCATAGGGCAGGCAAGGGTGGCATGAGTGAGGTGACAAGCCCACCTGAGGCGCCCGGGCTCTCCGATGTACTGGAAAGGTACCGCGCCGGGCCCATGATCCTGACCTCAAAAACGCCCTCCGACTGGACAAAAAAGAGAAATCAGGTATACTCCAGCTTCGGATTGATAGAGCAGATGGAGCAAAAGTTCGGAGGACATACAAGTGGCAAACACGAAGACAGCCCAGAAACAAATTCGTAGCTCGTATCGCAAGTGGCTGCGCAACCGCTACGTGCGCGGTCAGATGCGTGGTGCTGTGCGCCAGGTGCGCCAGGCCATCGCCGAGGGGGACGCTGAACTCGCGCAATCGCTGCTGCCGCAGGTGATGAGCCAGCTGGACAAGGCCGCAAAGAAGGACATCATTCACAAGAACAAAGCGGCCCGGCTTAAGTCCCGCATTATGCGGCAGATTAACGACCTGCAGAAGTCTGCTTAGTCGTCACACCCTCTTTTTCGCCGGCAACTGAACGCAGGATGGTTTAAACCATCCTGCGTTTCTTGCCCTTTTCCCGCCAAAAACGGCTTTCCTCCCCCCGAGTTCTGCTGTCCTGGACGGCCGTTTGTTGAAAACGAGAAGCTGGCTGCAGGCTGGTGTCAGGTCAGCGCAATCCCGATGGTGATCACCAGCAAGAGGACTATCCCCGGCAGCAGCGCCTGGCGCAGGGGAGGGCGTCCGCTGACCCAGACCAGCGTACCTTTGAGCAGGGTGTTGACCAATGCCGCCAGGGTGATACCCCGCGCCGCAATGCCCGGATCGAGAGCCCCGCTGCGCACCAGTTCCGTTAATGACAGACTAATCGCATCCACGGTGGTCAGGCCCGCCAGCGCACTGGAGAGGTAAATCCCCGCTGTGCCGCTGTAAAGTTGGGCGCTGCGTGCTATCAGAAGGATCACAGCATAGATAAAAGCGAACTGGAAGGCTGGCCCCAGCTTGAACGGATTGGTGAGCTGGATTTCCTGGGTTGTGGTGTCGTGTCGTTGTTGTTGATGCAGGTACAGGCTATACAGAAGCCCTACGACCATCCCCGCGACCAGCGGTGGCCACAGGTACTTCAGCAGGGGCGCATGTAACAGTCCGACGATGACTAAGATGCGGATAAACATCACCGTCCAGGCCAGAAAGATGCCCATCGCAAAAGCGCGTGCGAGCGTTTCGTTTTCCCGGCTGCGTTGAGTGAAGCTCACGGTGACCGCCGTGCTCGAAACCAGACCACCGAGCAGCCCCGTCAGACTGATGGCCTGTTCACTTTTGATGACCTTCATCAGGGCGTAGCCGATGAAACTCAGGCCGGAGATTAAGACCACCATGCGCCAGATGGCGTAAGGATTGAGGGTATCCCATGGGGGCGGACCAAAGGACCGATCCGGCAAAACCGGCAGGACGATGGCGCTGATGACCGCGAATTTGAGCGTGGCGTACACATCCTCGCGGGTGAGGCGATGGGCCAGTGTGTGCATTTCGGGTTTGAGCGAGAGCAACCCCATGGTTGTGACCCCCAGGGCGACGGCCAGAGGAATCTGATTCCAGTAGCACAGCGCGCCGTTAAGGTAGCTGAGCAGAGCAGCTACTTCACTGGTCAGACCTCGTTCGCCGTGCGTGGCCTCAATCCCATAACCAACGATGATCAGCCCACCGGCGATCAACGTCACAGCGATGAAGCCCCATTCCGAGTTGACTTGTTGCGCGATCATACCGGCCAAAGCGCCACAAAGCCCCAATAAGGCGTGTGTCCGCACGCCGGCCATGAGAATCCCATCCTTATCTCTGGCGGCGTATTCACGCTCCAGACCGATCAGAAAACCGATGAATAGAGCGATACCAAAGCGGCTAAACAAATCCAATTCAGTGGGCATAACTCACTCCGGGGTTGTGATGGAATTTATCTGTGAGCTGATGGGCATCACAGGGATGATGTGATACCAACGAGAGGGAGGCAAAGCATCTCAACCGCGGCTGATCAGCACCAGCGTGGAACGCGGAGCCAGGGTGTAGCGGGGCACGGTAACGCTGCGCGCCTGATCGGGCGGGCAGAAATCTGCCGGTGGCTCTAAAGCTGTATCCACAACCCGTACCCAGACCATTCCCGGCGGCAAATAGGGCAGCTCAAACGTCAGAGGCTCCCAGTAAGCATTGAAAGCGGCGTAAAGGGTAGGGCTATTTTCCCAGCGTAACTCGAAGGCCAGGCTGTGGGACCATACTGCCCAGTCCGGCGCGTTCAGCTTTACCCCGTGCCAGATGACGTGTAAGGCGGCCTGGGGGTCCGAACTCCAGAAGGTTTCGGCGCGCAGGGCTGGGTGGGATTGTTTGAGGGCCAGCAGACCCTGGACAAAACGGTGCAGGCTGCTCTGGCTGCGGAGCGCATTCCAGTTGAACCACACCTGCGGCCCATCCTGGCAGTAGGCGTTGTTGTTGCCGTTCTGGGTGCGGGCGATTTCATCCCCCATCATCAGCATAGGCGTGCCTTGAGCCAGCATCAGACTGGTGAAAAAGTTGCGCATCTGCCTCTGCCGCAGGGCGTTGATGGCCGGGTCATCCGTTGGGCCTTCGACGCCGCAGTTCCAGCTAAAGTTCTCCTCCAGGCCATCCCGATTGTCCTCGCCGTTTTCTTCGTTGTGCTTGCGGTTGTAGCTGACCAGGTCGTAAAGCGTAAAGCCATCGTGACAGGTGATGAAATTGATGCTGCGGTTCGGTTCGCGATCAGGCTGGGGGTAGAGATCGGGGCTACCGTTGAGCCGGGCGGCGAAGCTGCGGACCATCCCCTCATCCCCGCGCCAGAAACGACGCACATCATCGCGGAAGCGCCCGTTCCATTCCGCCCAACGATGGCCGACAAAAGACCCCACCTGATATAACCCGGCGGCGTCCCACGCCTCGGCGATGATTTTGGTGCCCGCCAGCACCGGGTCCGATTCGATCTCCCACAACAGGGGAGGGCTGGCTAGCGGTTGGCCCGCTTCGTCCCGCGTAAGCACCGACGCCAGATCGAAGCGAAAGCCGTCCACATGCATCTCCCGCACCCAGTAGCGCAGGCAGTCGCGGATGAGACGGCGCACAATCGAATGATTGGCGTTGAGCGTATTCCCGCAGCCGGTAAAATTGGCGTAATGGGGCCAGCGCCCCTGCCGGGGAATATAATAGGCGCGGTTCTCTAAACCGCGGAAACACAGCGTCGGCCCGTGCTCATCCCCTTCCGCGGTGTGATTGAAGACCACATCCAGAATGACTTCGATGCCGGCGCGGTGCAGCGCCTTCACCATGGCCCGGAACTCCTCCAGTGGGCCCAAGGGATCGCGCCGTGAGCTGTAAAGCGCGTGCGGGGCAAAAAAGCCGATGGGACTGTAGCCCCACACGTTGGGCTTGCCCCCAGGCGCATCCTGCGGGTCGAATTGCTGCACGGGCAACAACTCCACCGCGGTAATCCCCAGGCGCTTCAGGTAGGGAATCTGGCTGATGAGGCCGGCATAGGTCCCGCGCAGCGCGTCTGGCAGGCCGGAGGCGGGGTGCCGCGTGAAGTGCCCGACGTGCAGCTCGTAGATGACGGTTTCGCGGAACTCCCGCTGGAGCGGATGGTCACCTTCCCAGTCGTAAGCCCAGGAATCCACCACCACACTTTTCATCGCGTAGGCCGCATTGTCGCCGGGACGTGCCGCGGCCTGGCGGTCGTAATTGCTCCCGACGGCTATACCGCGCGCGTAAGGGTCCAGCAGCACCTTCTGCCCGTCAAAATACAGGCCCTCTTCGGGCCGGTACGGGCCATGGGCGCGATAGGCGTAGAGCTGACCGGCACGCACGCCGGGAATGAACATATGCCAGTAATAAAAAGTGCGGTTGCGGCGCGGATCGAAAGTGAAGACGTAAGACGGGCGGGCATCGTCCACATCGTCGAAAAACAGCAGTTCCAACGCACTGCAGTTTTTGGAAAATACGCAAAAATTAACCCCATCCGGATAGACCCGTGCCCCAATGGGATGGGACCGTCCGGGCAAAGGATTGCCGATGCCCATCATCACCTCCCGCTATAGTCCCCGTTCCACCCTGGTGTAATCCAGGCTTTATGCCTGGCCCTGCATGTGAAACATAGACTGCCTCAATGTCCGGAAGTAACCCGGCGACGCAGTTGCCCGCAACCGGCGCGGATGTCGCTGCCGCGGCTGAGCCGCAGGGTATACGCAACATGGCGCTGCTCCAAAGCCTCGGTGAAAGCGCGGATGCGTTCCGCGGAAGGCGCTCGCCCGGCGAACCCCTCCGTCGGATTAAGGGCAATGAGATTGACGTGAACGAGCATCCCCGCCGTGCGGGCGGCCAGCGCCTGCGCCTGCTCCAGCGTGTCCGTCACCCCTTCGATGAGGACCCACTCCAGCGTCACCCGGCGGTTGGTGCGCGCCAGGTACTCGCGGATGGCCTTGAACAGCTCGTCCAGAGGATAGCGGCGATTGATGGGCATCAGCTCATTGCGCACCTCATCGGTGGCGGCGTGCAGGGAGACCGCCAGGTTGACCTGAAGCCCCTCTTCCATAAAGCGCCGAATCCCCGGCACGATGCCGACCGTGCTCACCGTAATGTGGCGCTGGCCCAGGCCAAATCCATTCGGGTCGGTCAGGCGACGCAGCGCGCTAAGGGTGGCCTCGTAGTTGAGGAAGGGTTCGCCCATGCCCATCAGCACAATGTGGCTGAGGCGGCTTCCCTGGGCCAGCAGCTCGCGGTGCAGGTGCAGCGCCTGCATGACGATTTCGCCAGCGCTGAGGTTGCGACGAAACCCCATCTGTCCCGTGGCGCAGAAGGCGCAGCCCGCAGCACAGCCTACCTGGGTTGAGAGGCAGGCACTGTTACGGTCGGTGTAGTGCATCAGCACCACCTCCACCTGCTCCCCGTCCGCCAGTTGCAGCAGATTCTTACGGGTTTCTCCATCGCGCGAAACCTGCTGCGCCAGGACCGGCGGGACGTACAGTCGGGTTTCCTGCTCCAATCGGGCGCGCAGGCTTTTGGGCAGGGTGGTCATAGCCTGGATCGAGGTGACGGCTTTGGCATACAACCACTCCCACACTTGACGGGCGCGGTAAGCGGGTTCGCCCCAGCTTTGCAGCAGCGCCTCCAGCTCCGGGTACTCCAGATCGTACAACTCAAGGGTACTCATACCTGCGCCTCCCAGGTCTGGACCAGCTCGGTCAGACCAGAGAAGATCAGCGCGGGATGGATAGGGGACTGGCGGGTCATCTCGGCTGTCGTCACCCCGGAAAGCACCAGCGCTGTCACCATCCCCAGGCGCAGCCCGCCGATGATGTCCGTTTCGGGCCGGTCGCCGATCACCAGGGTTTGCTCGGGGGCGATGCCCATGCGTTGGATGGCATAGCGGTAGAGCAGGGGGCCTGGCTTGCCGATGACGATCGGGGTCTGGCCGGTAGAGGCCTGCAAGGCGGCCAGTTGTGCCCCATTACCATGCACGATGCCATCCTCGGTAGGGTAAGTCCGGTCGGGATTGGTACCCACAAAACGCGCCCCGCGGTGAATCAGGCGCGTGGCCGTTGCCAGCTTCTCCCAGCTCAAATGGCGATCCCAGCCCACGGCGACCACATCCGCCGCCGTGCCGTCGGAGAGGCGCAAGCCGCGGTCGGTCAACGCCTGCAACAGCCCCTCGCCGCCGATGGGGTACACCAGGGCGCCGGGCCAGGTTTCGGCGATATAATCCGCCGTGCCCTGGGCCGAGGTGAGCACATGCTCGCTCTGCGTCCGCACGCCCATCTGCGCCAGTTTTTCCACGTACTGGGCCGGCGTTTTGGAAGCGTTATTGGTCACCAACTGATAAGGAATGGCGTGCGTCTCTAAAAAGGCGAAGAACTCTTGCAAGCCAGGCAGGGGCATATCTCCCTTCCAGAGCACGCCGTCCATGTCACAAATCACCCCGCGCACCTGGCGCAAGCGGGCGCGCGTATCCGGGCGCGGGCGGTTTACCAGACGGACATACGTTTCGGGCGTATCCACATCCTGCAGCTCTTCCGCATGGGGCCAGGGCATTTCGGTCAGGTGATGGGGGTACACGGCAAAGAGGGCGCGTCCGCCCACATCGCCGCTCAGGCGGGCCAGGTCGGGGAACAAGGCGCGCGCGAACAACACCGGGCTGCGGCGCTCGCCGGCGGGGGTCACCGGCACCACAATCGTGTTCTGGCTCTCACGATACCGTTGCACCAGGGCGCGCAGCAAATCGGGCGAAAGCAAGGGCTGATCGGCCTGGAGGAAGATAGCCGCCTCAACATCCGGCGGTAACGCGCTGACCCCCAGAGCCAGGCTGCTGCTCAACCCCTGCTCCCAGCGGTAATTGGTGAGCAGGTGGACCGGTCGTTCAGCCAAAGCCTGCGCGACGGCATCGGCGGCGGCGCCGGTGACTACGTAAATGGGGTCCAGCTCCGCCGTCCAGGCTACATCGGCGACGTGGGCGACCAGCGGGCGTCCTTCCCAATCCAAAAGCTGCTTGGGCTGGCCAAAACGGCTTGAGCCGCCAGCAGCGAGAATTACGGCTGCGATACGCATGTTCAGGAACCTCCAGCACATCAGGGATGAATATTGATCAGGGTTCCTACCTCGGCGTGTTCATACACCCAGGCCGCATCCTCATTGCTCATTGTCACGCACCCCGCGCTGGCCGGCTGGCCAATCGGTGTGCCCCAGTAGGTGCCATGGATACCGTAACCCTGATAAAAGTAGAGGACGTAAGGAACCTTGGGATAGAAATAGCCCGGCCCCTGCATATCGTCATAGAGAAGCTTAATCCAGACCCGGAACTGTCCGACCGGCGTGGGGGTATTCCAACGCCCGGTCGAGACCGTGAACTCCTTCAGCACCTTGTTGCCGCGGTAGGCGTAGAGCTTCTGCTCGCTCAGATCCACGTCAATCCAGAACGTCGGGGTAGGCGTCGGCGTTGGCCAGGAGGTGGGCACGGGCGAGGCCGTCGCCGTTGGGGTTGGCGTTGGCGTGCGGGTCGGGCGCGGCGTTGTGGTGGGGGTGAAGGTGGGCGGGGGCTGCCGCGTCGGGATCGGGGTGGGCGTGGGCAACGGCGTTGATGTGGGCGGAACGGGTGTGGGCATCAGCGTGGGCAGGGGGGAGTAAAGCGCCAGCGTCCCGCCCGAAATCAGCGCCAGCGGGTCCTCTCCCGCCTGGGTGGCGCGGACAAATACGCCCGCTCCCAGGCCCAGGAGCGTCAAGAGAAGAAAAGCGCTTGTTAGCAATACCAAACGCACACTCATGCTCCGCATCGTTTAATACCCGTCATGCACGATCATCAGTGTATGGAGCGGCGCCCATTCGTAGAGCCAGCGGGCATCTTCGACGCGCATATTGATGCAGCCATGGCTCTGGGGCGTTCCCAGCTTTTTGTTCCAGGGCGCCCCGTGGATACCGTAACCCTGATAGAAGTACATGACATAGGGCACATTAGCAATGTAATAATCCGCTCCTTGCATATCATCATACCGCAACTTCAGGTAAATGCGATACCGACCTGTGACGGTGGGATGTTCGCGCGTTCCGGACGAAATGACGAAGGTTTTGACCAGGTGCGTGTCCTCATAAGCGTACAGGCGCTGCGTGCGCAGGTCCACCGAAATCCAACGCCAGTCTTCGGGCAAGGGCGTGGGCGTGAGCGTCCCGGTGGGCGTAGGGGAGGGGCGTGGTGTCGGCGTGCGCGTTGGCCAGGGCGTTGCAGTTGGATACGGCGTGAGCGTGGGCCTGGAGGTGGGTGTTGCTGTCGGCGGCAGCGTCGCTGTTGGCGTGTCGGTCGGAAGGGGCGCGTCGGCCAGGCCCGGTTGCTGAACCAACAACCAGGACAGCGCGATGATCGCCAAAACCAGCATGCCTGTTCCCAAGCCATTTATCACGTTCCGCATGGTCAGACTCCCTCACTGTAGAGTAAGCCTATTCTACCCTAAGCCGGTGAATCTCCAAACAGGTTTGGGCGATGATGGAAACCTTGCTGGGCTGTGCCGGGCTAATCGGTGGATGGCGGTGATGGATGAACGGTAACGGCTCACCTTGATTTTTCCCGATTTGCTCAAATCGTCCAACCTGCAAAGCGATTCACGAAGCCTACCTGCAAGGCGAGGAGGCGGGTGTTGCGTTGTTTGAACGGACGGCAGTTAGGTTGGACGAAATGTACTTTCGTCCACCGCGGGTAACGGCTGGATGGTCAAATGGGGGGAGAGCACGCCCGGCGATGATGCGGTTTTCCGGGCCTGCGCCGACCGGAAGACAAGGTATAATGACCCCACACACCTGCTCCGCTGGGATGCGGTCTGCAGGAATCCATAGGAGGCTGGCAGTGTTGATTGATACCCATGTCCATCTGCATTTTGCGCCCTACCAGGGCGATATCGAAGCTGTCCTGCAGCGCGCCATAGAGGCCGGCGTGCGCGCCTGCATCCTGCCTGCGACCAATCTGGACGATAGCCGGCGTGTACTGGCGTTTTGCGAGCGTTTCACCTCGGCGGACTGCGCCCTCTATGCCGCTTTAGGGTTTCATCCCACCGAGGCCCATCTGGCTACCACCGCAGCCCTGGCCGCCTTGCGGGACCTGGCGCAGCATCCCCAGGTGGTGGCCATCGGCGAGATCGGGCTGGACTTCTACTGGCCGCAGGTGAAAGAGCGCTCCTGGCCTTGCGCTACCCCCGATGAACAGCGGGCGGCCTTCATCGCCCAACTGGAGATCGCCGCCGAACGAGACCTGCCCGTGATCATTCACGACCGGGATGCGCATGAGGAAACTCTGGCCCTCCTGCGTGACTGGCACCGCGACGCTCCCCAACGCACCGGGACCCTGCACGCTTATGCCGGCGGCCCCGATCGCTTACAGCAGGCCCTCGACCTGGGTTTTTACATCGGCATGGATGGGCCTGTGACCTTCGCCAAAGCTACGGCCCTGCACGCCGTCGCCCGCCTGGTTCCTCTGGAGCGCTTGCTCCTGGAGACCGATGGCCCCTATCTCACGCCTGAACCGCACCGCGGACAGCGCAACGAACCGGCCTATCTGACCCTGATCGCGGCCCGGATTGCCGGCCTGAAAGGAATCGCTCCGAGTGAAGTGAGCACGGCCACGTCCCGCAATGCGGCCCGGCTTTTTCGTTTGAAGTACCCCCTTGTGGTATAATCAGGCTGATTTTGGACCGGGGGAACGGAAGTGAGCGCATTGCTTTATCGTGAGTTGCTGGCTGAGGAAATCGCCACCGTTGAAAAAACTATGTTACCTGACCATGACGGCATCCCGCCAATGGTCCACGAGGCCCTGGCCGGCCTGATTGGGCACGGCGGAAAGCGCCTGCGCCCGGCTTTGGTGCTATTGGGGGCGCACATCTTCCAGGCGGATCTGGCGCGCGCGATTCCCGTCGCTGCGGCGATTGAAATGTTGCATACGGCCACCCTCATTCACGATGATCTCATTGACGGCGCGCTGACGCGGCGCGGCGTGATGACCCTCAATGCCACCTGGTCGCCGGCGGCTACTGTCCTCGCCGGGGATTTGGCCTTCGCCTGGTCTGCCGAGCTGGCCGCACGCGGCCAGAGCCTGGTGTTGATGACGCGCTTCTCTCAAGTCCTGGGCGTGATTTGCGGGGGGGAATTGCAGCAGATGTTCTTTGGGCGGGGGCGCATCCCCACTTTCCCCGAATACGAGGCGCGCATTTTTGCCAAAACCGCTTCGCTGTTTGGCCTTTCGGCGGAGACCGGCCCGCGGATGGCGGACGCTGCGCCGGAGGACATTCAGCATTGGCATGAATTTGGCCGTCTGTTGGGCCTGGCTTTCCAGGTAGCGGATGATATCCTCGATTTTGTCGCCGACGAAACCACCCTGGGCAAGCCCGTGGGCAGTGACCTGCGCCAGCAACTGGTCACCCTCCCGGTGTTGTACTACCTCGAACAGCATCCCGAAGATACCCGCGTGCATCAGCTTTTAGCCGGGCCGATGGAGGCCGCAACGCTTGAAGCGCTCATCGCCGACATTCGCCAGTCGGAGGCGCCGGCCATGGCCCGGCGCGTGGCCGAGACCTACATCGCCCAGGCTCTGGAGCATCTGGACGGTTACCCTCCTTCGCCCTACAAAGAGGCGGTGGTGCAAATTGCCCACTTTGCCCTGCATCGGCTCTACTGAGCGACGGCGCCCTGGCGTCGGGATGCGTCACGTGCTGGCGCTGCTGCTTGCGCTTTTGGGGCTTGGGCCTGTTGCCTGCACCCTGGCCACACCGCAACCTGCCGTCTTCGACGGACAACGCGCCTACGCCTGGGTAGACCAGCAAGTGGCCCTGGGACCGCGTGTGCCGGGCACACCCGCGCGCGATGCCGCTTTGAGCCTGATCCAGCAGGCGCTGGAAGCCCAGGGCTGGACGGTGGAAGAGCAGGCCTTCGAATACCGGGGCGTGACGGTGCGCAATCTGCTGGCCTGGCGCGGGGAGGGAGCGGCGGTGCTCCTGGGCGCGCACTACGATTCGCGCGCCGTAGCCGACCGCGAAGACCTTACGCGCCCTGTCCCCGGCGCCAACGATGGCGCCAGCGGCGTGGCCGTACTCCTGGAGCTGGCGCGCGTTCTGGACCTGGACTGGACCCGCCAGCGCGTCTACCTGGCCTTTTTCGATGCCGAGGACCAGGGCGAACTGAACGGCTGGCCCTGGAGCGTGGGCGCGGAAGCCATGGCTGCCGGCTGGGATGCCAGCGACCATCCCCCCCTCACGCAGGTAGTGGTGGTGGATATGGTGGGCGATGCCGATTTGCAACTGTACTTCGATGGACATTCGGATCCGACCCTGCGCGCCGACCTGTGGGCCCTCGCCGCCGAACTGAACGTCACCGCCTTCATCCCCCAGGTCAAATATTTCATGATTGACGACCATCTCCCCTTTGCCCAACGCGGCATCCCGGCGGTAGACATCATTGACTTCGATTACCCCCACTGGCACACCACCCAGGATACACCGGATAAAGTTGCGCCCGCCAGCCTGGAAGCCGTCGGGCGCGTCCTGGAAACCTGGTTGGAGCGCAGCGCTCCGTAAACCCTACTTCATCTCCTCCCAGTGCTCGCCCACGTGTAAGTCAACGACCAGCGGCACGGCGAGGGGGTAAGCCTGCTCCATCGCATCGCGCATCAAAGCCACACAGCGTTCTACCTCGGCTTCGGGCGCTTCCAGCACCAGCTCATCGTGGACCTGCAGGATCATGCGCGCCTGAAGTCCGGCGGCGTGAAGATAGCGATGCAGACGAATCATCGCCAGCTTGATAATGTCCGCCGCGCTGCCTTGAATCGGCGTATTGATCGCCATGCGCAGTGCCGCCTGGCGCTGTTGCTGCGGCGTGCGGGCACCGGGTGCCAGCTCCGGGAAATAACGGCGCCGGCCCAACAGGGTGGTGACGTAACCTCGTTCCAGCGCCTCGCGTTCCAGACGGTCCATGGTTACGCGAACCTGTGGGAAGCGCTGGAAATAGCGCTGGATGAACGCCTCGGCAGCGGCGTTGGAAATGCCCAACTGCGAGGCCAGGCCATACACTCCCTGCCCGTAAATCAGCCCGAAATTGACCGCCTTGGCCTGACGGCGCATCTCGCCGGTTACCTCCTCAGGCGGCACATCGAAAATCGCGGCAGCGGTCGTGGCGTGAATATCCTCCCCGTGTTGGAAAGCCGCGATCAGGCCGGGATCGCCGGAGACATGCGCCATCACGCGCAACTCAATCTGCGAATAATCCGCGCCGATGAGCTTCCATTCCGGACGGGCGACAAAGGCCCGGCGCACCCGGCGGCCCTCCTCCGTGCGGATCGGGATGTTTTGCAGGTTGGGGTTGGAAGACGAAAGCCGCCCGGTCACCGTCCCCGTCTGATTGTACGACGTGTGCACCCTCCCCGTATGCGGATTGACCAGTTGCGGCAACGCATCCACATATGTGGATTTGAGCTTGGTCAATTCCCGTTGCTTGAGAATCAACTCGATGATGGGGTGCGTGCCGCGCAAGCGCTCCAACACCTCGGCGTTGGTGGAATAATGCCCGCTCTTGGTCTTGGGCAATCCGCGCGTTGGCAGCTTCAGCTCATTAAAAAGCACATCGGAAAGCTGCTGCGTGGAATTGATGTTGAAACTTCGTCCGGCGATGGCATGAATACTGGCCGTTAACTCCTGCAGGCGCGCCTCTAGCTCTGCCGAAAGCTGCTGGAGCCAGGGCAAATCGAGCAGGATACCGGTGGCTTCCATATCCACCAGGACGGGGAGTAACGGCATCTCCAACTCGTAGAACAACTCCTCCAGGCCACGTTCGCGCAGCTCCTCACTCTGCACCTGCGCCAGCCGCAACGTCGCATCAACGTCGGCGCCGGCGTAAGCTGCCACCGCCTCCAGGGGCACCCGATCCATGCTGACCTGGTCCCGTCCTTGCCCGATGAGCGTGGTGATTTCGGTCATCGGCATAGCCAGCCGGGTCCAGGCCAGGTGTTTGAGGCCCAGATTGGGCGTAGCCGGATTGAGTAGCCACTCGGCCACCATCGTATCGAACAGCCGGCCTGCAACCGGCAGGCCAGCCCGGCGCAAGATATGCACATCATATTTGAGATTGTGGCCGAAGATCAACGTTTGCGGTCGGTCTAACAGCGCCCCCAGGTGCACCCGCAGGCTTTCGATGGGCAGCACGGGGCTGCCTTCGGGGCCGCGCACGGGCACATACCAGGCCATCCCCGCGCGGTCGGTAAACGCAATCCCCACCAGTTCGGCCTGGAGCGGATCCATGCCGGTGGTTTCCGTATCCAGCGCCAACTGGTCGCCTGCCATCAGCCGTTCCACCAGCGCCTGCAACGCCACTTCATCCGTCACCAGGTGGTAGGTGGGGTTTATGGGGATAGGGGCCGCAGCGGGCAGGGAAGCTGTGACGTCGAAGAGCGGCAACTGTCCTGCCGGGGCCGGGGGAGGTGGCGCCGCCTGGGCTTTGGGCGCAGGTAACCGGCTGAGCAGCGAGCTGAACTCCAGCTCGCGCAACAGGGCTTCCAGGGCCGCGCGGTCATAGTGCTCCCAGCGGGCCGTGTCGGGATTGAAGGTCACCGGTGCATCGCGGCGGATGCGACCCAGTTCCCGACTGAGAAAGGCCAGATCGCGCTGCTCCTCCAGCGCGACGCGGTAACGTGGCTTGACCTCATCCAGATGGGCGTAAAGATTTTCCAGCGTCCCGTATCGCGTTAACAATTCGCTGGCGCCTTTTTCACCGATGCCGCTCACCCCGGGGATGTTATCCGAGGTATCCCCCACCAGCCCTTTATACTCCACCAGTTGCGCCGGTTCCAGGCCGCCGTAGCGGGCGCGCACCTCAGCGGGCGTGTAGCGCAACGTATCTCCAAAGCGGCGTCCGGAGGTCAAGACGTGCACATGGTCATCCACCAGTTGCAGCGCATCGCGGTCGCCGGTGACGATGAGCACATCGTAACCCAGGGCCTCCGCCTGGGCCGCCAGGGTGCCTAGCAGGTCGTCCCCCTCAAAGCCTTCTACCTGCACCTGGGGAATCCCTAGCGCGGCGACCAGCTCATGGATGCGTTCCATTTGCTGACGCAGGGTATCGGGCATTCGGGCGCGCTGCGCCTTGTAGGCAGCGTACTCCTGCGCGCGGAAAGAGAGTCCCTGATCGAATGCCACGACAATGCTATCGGGTTGTTCGCGTTTGAGCACGTCGAACAGCATACTGGCGAACCCATACACCGCATTGGTTGGCTCGCCGCGCGACGTCTGGAGCGTCTCTGGCAGGGCATGGAAGGCCCGGTAAGCCAGGGAATGTCCATCAATCAAGACCAGCAAAGGCATACGACCCTCCCCCTGAAGCAGGATGGGGCAGGG
>DAOTZR010000098.1:0-4260 GCA_034434315.1 Anaerolineae bacterium | reverse complement strand
CCAGCCTGGCGCAGAATGGGGAGCAAAGAGGGCGTGCGGGCCAGGGCAGCCCGGGCACGCTGCAAAGTCAGTTCCATAACCCGTGTAAGGTCTTTTTCTTTTTCGACTGCGGCCTGCGCCTCCTGCGCCGCCTCGCGCACCACGGTCAGAATCGTGCCCTCCACCGGTTTCACAACGCCCTTATAGGCCGTTTGTGCGGCCTCTTGCATGGCGCTGGCGAAATCCTCCGCCCGCAACTGCGATTTATCCGCCAGACTACGGGCCATGCCCCGCCAGATTTGGGACAAAATCACGCCCGAATTGCCCCGTGCGCCCATCAATGCCCCGTGCGCCACCCGTCCCACCAGACGCCCGACGTGCTCTTCCTGCAGATCGGCGATCTCCTTCCAGGCTGAGGTCATGGTCAACACCATATTAGTCCCGGTATCGCCATCCGGTACCGGAAAAACATTCAAAGCGTTCACAGTCGCCTGATGGCGGCGTAGCCAGACCAGGGACGCATTCACAAGTCCCTTGAAGTCATGGCCATCCATCACCCAACGCGGTTCTTGCTGTTCTGCCACCTTATGCCTCCCCTTTTAAGCCTCGTCGCTAATGCGCAGTCCTTGAATATGCACGTTAACCGCAGCGACAGGCATTTCCAACGCTTTTTCCACCTGATATTTCACCACGTGCTTAACGCTTTCCGCAACACTGGCGATGCGCGTCCCATATTCTACCACTACATAGACATCAATGACGATCTGGCCTTCTGTGACGCGGACTTCAACGCCGCGCTTGCGATCGGGATTCAGCATATCGGCTATGCCACTGGCAAAATCTTTGGGCACGGTGCCTACGACCCCGTAACAGGTCTGAACGGCTTCATTGACAATTGAAGCGACGGCTACCGGCGAAACCTCAATTTTGCCCCGAACAGTTTTCTCTTCCATAAAACCTTCGCCTCCTTGTTTGCGTCTTTCTCCCTTTGTGGTATGATTCAACTCACTGAAACCTTCGCGAGGTGACATTATGGCAAAATGTGAAATTTGCGGGAAAGGGCCTTCGTTCGGGCACAACGTCAGTCACTCGATGCGTGCCACGAATCGGATCTTCCGCGCCAACATCCACCGCAAGCGGATGCTGGTGAACGGGCAGGTGCGCCGCGTTTACGTTTGCACGCGCTGCCTGCGCACGCTTACGCGCCTGAGCGAGTAAACTGAGGCCTGAAAACTCGGCCCCGTTGACAACGGGGCCGAGTTTTTTTGTTTCACCCCGCACGTAAAGCTGCAATCGCAGCCGGCACTCCCTCAGGCGCCGCAAAAATCGCCGTCCCCGCAACCAGCACATTCGCCCCCGCGGCCACAACCTCAGAGGCCGTATTTCGGTCAATTCCCCCATCCACAGCCAACAGCACATCCTCACGGCCAGCCGCATCCAGCCAGGCCCGGATCGTGCGCAGCTTGGGCAAAACTTCGGGCAAGAAAGCCTGCCCCCCAAAACCGGGATTGACCGACATCACCAACACCATATCGAGCAGGGGCATGACATACTGCAAAGCTGTCTCCGGCGTCGCCGGATTCAAAGCTATCCCTGCGCGCACACCCAAAGCCCTGATTTGTTGTAAAGTGCGATGTAAATGTACACTCGCCTCTGGATGCACCGTTAAATAATCCGCCCCGGCCCGCGCAAACGCCTCGAGCAAGCGCTCCGGAGCCTCAATCATCAGGTGCACATCCAGTGGCAAACGCGTTACCCGCCGCAACGCCGCAACCACCGGCGGCCCAATCGTCAAATTGGGCACAAAATGCCCATCCATGACATCCACGTGGATCAGATCGGCGCCGGCCGCCTCAGCCACGCGTACAGCTTCCCCCAGAGCGGCGAAATCCGCCGCCAGAATGGATGGTGCAATCTTAATCAAACGTCCCATGGTGAGTTATGATACACCGGATAACAGAAAAGGCAACTTAACCAACCCCTCCGGCTTTACGTGCATGAACAAAAAGTTACAAAAAGATTAAGGCATTTAAAATAATATTGACATCCCTCCTCAAACAAGTTATGATGAAAATGTGTCCGCGTGCGGACCTGATTCAAGCTTTATGGAATTAAACACTCACCAGCCCGTAGGGTTTCACTAAGGAGCCGGTTATGTTCAAAACACGCATTCAAGAAAAATACGAAAGTTTATCGGCGCGTTTCCGGGTGATTGCCGATTTCATCCTGGAACACACGCTGGAAGCCAGTTTTTTAACGGCTACCGAATTGGCCCGGCAGCTCAAGATTGACCCGGCCACGGTTGTGCGTTTCTCGCAAGAACTGGGATACTCAGGCTATCGCGAACTTTCACGCGAAATTAAACGCTACGTCAACACCGAATTGACCCAGCGATATCAGCGGCCCCTTGAAGAAGCCCAGACCCTGGAAGAACGTCTTGAACATCTCATCGCTGAAGAAAGCGACCGCATCCTCAACCTCAAAGCCAGCCGCAAAGAATTGGCCGAGGCCGTGCGACGTATCCAGGAAGCACGTGAAGTGATTTTTACCGGTGCAGGCGCAACCTTTGCCCTGGCCCAACTCTGGGCCCTCTGGTTTGGACTTGCGGGTATTCCCAGCCGGGCGCTAAGAGCCTCAGCAGACGAACTGGGAGTGTGGAGTCAACAAGTTAACTCAGGAACTCTGATGGTTGTTTTTTCCTCCGGACTGGTTTCAGAAACGGACCTGGTGTACGCCATCCAAATCCTCCAGGCGCGTGGCGCTTACGTCCTGGCCATTGTCGCCAGCCCCACGCTCCTAACCGCACGCCAGGCGGACCTACACCTGACTTCAGAAGTCCAGACACCCAGCGGCTATCCAACCTGGGACAACCTGGCTGTAGTTGCAGGCCTGCTGTGGCAATGCATGGTTATGCTCAATCCAGAAAAAGCCCGGCAGCACCTGCAGACCGCGCTCATGGATATCCATCAGCTTCAGAGCCCAAACGGCGAAGTTCCGCCGGAAGATCTGGCGGCCTTGAAGCGGCTGTGGCAACTGACGAATTAAGCCATCAGGCGGAGACTCATCTCCGCCTGATGCTATTCAGCCCCTCTTTGGTACCTCCAGCCCAATCCTCCCTCAAGGTTGAGCTTCGGGCAGGTTAGAGATAGGACGGTTAACCTCATCCGGATCTGGCAGGCGGGGCAGTTCGGTCACAGCCGCAGGCCAGGTGCGTGTGTAAAAGAAAAGATAATCCCCCAGCGCACCCTGCCAGAGCGCATCCACATGCGCCCCTGGATGGATCTGCAAAGTAACCTCCGCCCCGGCTTCTTGTGCCACCTGGGCGAATTTTCTGGCTTCGGCATTGGCCCAGTCCTGAGTCCCACCGTCCAGATACAGACGTTGGCCCGGCGCTCCTTCAAGAACCAACACATAAGGATCGTGATCGCGCCAGGGATGATTGAGCGCAAGCGCGGGACTGTGTGCTCCAATGATACCGAAAAGTTCAGGATGCCGCAGCCCAATCTCCAGGGACCAGACTGCGCCGCGCGAAATCCCGCCAACCGCCCGCGCCTCCGGAGCCTGCCAGGTGCGATAAGTACTATCCACCAGAGGCACCAGCTCCTGGACAATCATCCCCTCAAAAGAATCGTCGCCACCGCTGGTGTGAATATAAGCGCCGTCGGGGCCAACACCTGGCATCACGATGATAAAAGGCGCAACCAGATGCCAGGTAATCCAGCGGTCGGCCAGATCGGGCATGCCCAGATTGAGCCAGTGCGTCTGATTCATGGGCCAGCCATGGAACAGATAAAGCGTCGGATAAAGCCGATCCCGGTAAACATCATAGCAAGGCGGGAGATAAACCAGGTACGTGACCTTTTCGCGCATGGCGGCGCTGCGAAACGAACCTTCCTCAAGACGTCCTTGAGTTTCATAACAGGACGGCAAAGGCTCAGGGGTAGCCGCAGCAGCAGGGGAAGGCGGGCGCGCCAGAGCAACTCCCCCCAGTCCAGCCAATACCCCTAACACGAGCAAACTCCAGGCTACCAGGCGTTTCAAATCCTCACCCCCTCGGTTTTATATCTTTACAACTTGATGATTATACCGCATCTCACCGCAGCGGGTAGAGCTTTGTGGGAACCGAAACCCAGGCAAAAGGCAAGACGGTCCGCGCGTCCAGGCTATATGCCAGAGAGGGTAATTACCTACCACCTTGTTAAACTAAATTTTGCAGTTTTCAACACGAATCGTTCTGGATACTTGTAAGCGCTGACTTTGGCCCTCACCTCACTCCCTACC
>DAOTZR010000097.1:0-9039 GCA_034434315.1 Anaerolineae bacterium | reverse complement strand
GACCAGGCTTTCACACTGAACACCTTCTCAAGGAGGCAGAGGATGAAATTACTGTTAACTCCCGGCCCTGTGGACATTCCCGATCCTGTCCGTGAAGCCATGGCCGTACCCAGCATGTTGCACTACGGCCCTGACTGGATGGCGCTTTACAACGACACCCTGCAGATGCTCAAAACTGTGTTTGGAACCAGGCATGATGTCGCCATCATGGCCGGCCCTGGCACGATGGCGTTGGAAGCAGTCCTGGGAAGCGCCCTGGAACCTGGAGACAGCGTGTTGATTCTGGAAAACGGATTCTTTGCCATCAGGCTGGGGCAGGTAGCCGAGGGATTGGGCCTGCGAACCCTCTATGTCCGTGCCCCCTGGGGACAGCCACTTGCCCCCGAAGCGGTCAACGCCGCTTTGGATGCCCATCCCGAAGTCAAAGCTATGATTGTCGTGCATCACGAAACCTCCACCACCGTCCTCAATCCGCTCCAGGAACTGGCCCAGGTAGGGCGTGAGCACGGCGTGTTGGTAATTGTGGACGCTGTGTCCTCCCTGGGTGGCGTGCCCCTGCCAGTGGATGAGTGGGGCATTGATGGGTGTGTCACAGTGGGGAACAAGGCCCTGGAGACACCACCAGCGCTGGCGCTGCTCTCCCTCAGTCCGCGCCTGTGGGAAGCCATCGAACGCCGCCAGGCTCCGCGCGGCTGGTATCTTGATCTCAAAACCTGGCGCTGGTACGCCACACATTGGGGTACCTGGCACCCGACGCCGGTGACCATGCCCACCAGTAATGTCTATGCCTTGCACCGTAGCCTGGAGTTGCTGTTGGAGGAAGGCCTGGAAACCCGCTATGCGGCTTATCGCCGGGCCGCCCATGCCGTAAGGCGCGGCCTCGAAGCGCTGGGTTTTCCGCTTTTTGTGGATGAGGCCTGGGCTTCGCCGCTGACGACGGCTTTCCGTATGCGTGAGGGGGCCGATGCCGACGAGTTGCAGGCTTTCCTGCGCGAGCGCGACGTCATCATCTCCGGCGGTCTGCAGGACCTGCATGGAGTGATCCTGCGCGTAGGGCACATTGGCCTTGCACGCCACCGTCCCCATATCGAGGCTTTCCTGCTTGGCGTAGAAGCCTATCTGCGCCATAAGGGTCTGCTTTTTGAGGCCGGCGCTGCGGAGGCCGCCTTGCAAGGCCTGAGCTAAGGCCGGGGCAAAATCGTAATGGCGCCCGACCAAACGGTGCTGGTGTTACCCGCCGCATCGTAAGCGACAACGCGCAGTTTATAGGTCCCGGCGCGCGTCGGTGTCCAGTTGACGTTGTAGGGGGCCACCGTGCGGACCGCGAAAGGCTGCTCGCTGGCCCCTACATAAAACTCCACCCGACTGATGGCGTAGTTGTCACTGACTTCGGCATTGACGTTGATCCACTCCTGCTGCCCCAGGGTGAAGACAGCGCCCGCCTCCGGATAAGTGAGGTTGACTTTGGGCGGCGTTTTATCCACCGTCACCTGGATGGCATGTTCCTGCACGGTCATATCCGCATTGACAAGTTGCAGGCGCAGGGTGTAGAGGCCATTCGGCACGTCGGTCACGTCCCAGGTTTCCAGCAGGCCTTGAGTCACCGTGATCTCGTGATCGGCACCGATCTGGGTCCAACTGGCAGGATTAAGGCCTTTGCCGTAGTAGAGCCGGTAAGTCTGAAAGGCCGCGCTATGAGCGTTCCCGTAAATGGAGACAAGGCCCTGAACATAACTGTAAGCCGTCGGGGTCAGAATGGCCACATCCTGCAAACTGAGACTGGGGCCGTAAATGGTGTCGTACTCAATCGGCGGGATGGGGGGACGCCGGTTTTCAGGCAGGCTCTGAATCCATTCCATCACCTCTGGCGGATAGACTTCGTAAACGCGCCTCTCAACCAGTTCCCGTGGGGTATAAATAGTGGCCAAACGGCCCGTCTCTTTGTTGACTTCAAAGACCTGGTGCACCTGGCAACGTTCGGTTGGCTCGGTGCCGGGAATCATCAATTCTGTGATGACCGGGCAATTTCCATTGGGCAACAGGCCGGATTTGGGGCAAACCTTCACTTCAATTAAACCCTCGGGACGCGTAAAAGCCTCGACCGGCAGGTCGTGATGGAGGTACTCCATCAGAGCGTGCCAGATGTACGCCGCACCGCGCGAGCCGGGCAGTGAGGTCATGGGACGGCTATCGGTATTGCCCATCCAGACTCCAACCACGTATTGAGGGGTGTAGCCAATGGTCCAGTTATCCACATAATCATTGGTGGTGCCGGTCTTAGCGGCAGCCGGACGATCATTGCTCAGTTCCAGCGCGTTGGGAGAACCAAAAGCAGGCCGACGTGCAACCCGGTCAGCCAGAATGTCGGTTATCAGATAAGCCAGGCGGGCATCGAGGATGGGGCGCGTTTCAGGCTGGTTATACTGATAGAGCACCTTGCCATTCCGATCCTCGACCCGCAGGATAAAAATCGGGTCCAGTTCCCGGTAGCCAGAACGGCGCCGGGATTCCGGGACTGGTTGGCCGATCATCAAACCATTGTTGGCGAAAACACTGTAAGCATAGGTGATGTCCAGGAGGCTGACCTCCCCACCCCCCAGGGTCAGACTCAGGCCGTAGTAGTCTAACCCTTCATCCAGCGTGTTGATTCCCATGCGGTGCGCTGTGCGGAGGACGTTGCCGACGCCCGCGATAGACATGGCCTCGACAGCCGGGATGTTAAGCGAACGCGCCAAGGCCTGGCGCAACGTAACCGGGCCGTTATAACGCCGATCATAATTTTCCGGCACATAAGGGACACCACTGGGCTGCGTAAAAGCGCGGCGCACATCGTAAAAGACGTGCGCGGCGTTCCCGCCCTGCGCCAGAAAGGTGACGTAGGTAAACGGCTTAAAGGCGGATCCCGGTTGGCGGCGTCCATCAACCGCCACATTAAAGCGGCCATCAATGGCCTCGTCCCAATAATCCGCGCTCCCCACCAGGGCCACGACTTCCCCCGTGCGCGAATTGAGCACCACAGTTGCCGCGTTGTTCACCTGCAAATCCTTGCCCTGCATGCTTTCCGGAATATCCGGCAGATAGGCAGCGGCGCTACAGCCTTGTGCCTGAGCGGAGGAAATCACCTCGGCGGGTTGTTCGCCCTTGAGAATGCGCAGATAAGTCCGCACAACGCATTCCGCCTGTTGCTGGGCCGCCAGGTCGAGCGTGGTGTAGACGCGCAGGCCTCCGCCAGCCACCAGTTCCGGCCCAAACATGGCCTCCACCTGTTGCCGGGCCACGAGGGAGAAATGCGGCGCCTGAATATCAAAGCGCACCGTGCGTGAGGCCAGTTGCCAGGGCTCCGCGCGGGCGACTTCAGCCTCCTCGCGCGTCACACAGCCTTGTAAAACCATGGCATCCAGCACCAGGTCGCGGCGTTGGCGCGCCTCGTCAGGCGCGTCAAAGGGATTAATCAGGGGATATTGGGGAATCGCGGCCAGAGTCGCCGCTTCGTTGAGGGTTAAGGCGCTGGCGCTTTTGCCAAAATAGACCCGTGCGGCCGCATCAATTCCATAGGCCAGGTTGCCATAGAAGTTCGTGTTCAGATACCATTCCAGGATTTGGGCCTTGCTGTAACGGCGCGTGAGTTCCAGTGCCAGCAAGATTTCTTTGACCTTGCGCTGATAGCTCTGCTGATATCGCTCTTCTTCCGGAATCACGGTGTTTTTGATAACTTGCTGCGTGATCGAGGAGCCGCCCTGAATGGGATTGCCCTCCAGATTGGAGACGAAGGCGCGCAACAACCCACGCGGATTGATACCCGGATTTTCCCAGAAAGTGCGATCCTCAATGGCTACCGTAGCGCAGGGGACATAGTCAGGCAAGGCGTCCAGATTAACCCAGGTGCGATCGCCGGCGTTGGGGTCAATGACCTCGTAGAGCACATACTGCCCGCTGCGGTCGTAAATGCGCGTGGTCTGAAAGTCGCGCGTAACCGTGGCCTCAACCGTTTCCGGGTCGGGCAAATCGCGGGTGAAGGCCGCGTAGACTGTGGTGACGGTACTGACCAGCAATCCCAGGCTCATGCCACACAGCACCGCCCAAGCGAGAAGCGCGGCGCTAGCCAGGCGCAGGGTGCGGCGAAACCCGGTGCGCCGAATCAGGCGCTCACGTTGGCGCTGCCGAACGATGAGCGCTTCCAACAAAGGGGATGGAAGCCTTGTCCTTACCATGGCCCCATTATAACGCGATGGAGGCCTTGTGCCAAGGTACCCAGGTCCCAGCGACGGGGATGAATGATTTTTTGTCCCTATCGGTTGCGCTTCCGCGAAGGATGCAGCCAGCGACGCAAGGTCTGCCCCACGACTTTCAGGGATGGAATCTTAGGCGGTGTTTCAACCCATTGCAACAGCAGGCTGGTCAGGCCGCCCAGTCCGAGGAAGCCCAGCCATTCGATCCAATTGTTCAAGGGAGCGCGTTCGATGAATTTGAAGACCAGCCACAAAGCTGACCCCCCAAGAGCGCCGATCCAGAAGCCACCTTGCTCTACCGCAAACAGGGTTGCCAGCCCCCACGTCAAAGCGCCGATGAGCATCGTCACCAGGGCGACGCTGATCATGGCATCGGCCCAAAATGTTGAGCGCGCCAGAGTCAGGGCAAAAAGCAGGCCAAACCCGGCCCCCAAGAAAGCGGCGCGCAGGATATACACGGCCAGCCCCATCATCCTTTCCAGGGTACCTGCGCGACGGGCATATTCGGTAAAACCTAACAGCGACAGCACGGTCACCGCCAGCCCTACGAGCTTTTCGACCGTATCCAGATTGGACAAAAACAGCCCCATGTTTCACCCTGATCGTGTGGTCATTGTGTCATGACGCCGGACCGAACATCCCACAGGACAACCAGCGTCAGCTCCTATTATCCCAGGTTCAAGATTTTTGGCAAGAAGCACCTGGAGAAGCATATCTTGTTTCTATACCCTCACCTGTCACAACCAGGGCTTTACAGACGTTGTTTACCGCTCACTTCCTCCAGTTCGATGCAGAGTATTGTCACGCTCTGCGCTTCTTCGGGCGTGAAACGGGCATCTGGAGCGCCATAATGGGCCATGATGAGGCTCAGCGCAGCCTGTTTTTCCTCCACGCTGGTGACAATCCGGGCCGTGCCAAAGCCAATCACGCTTTGATAGCGCGCACTCCACTGACAGGGCGTAGCGCCGCGCTCAATCCCCAAAAGCACGTCGAATTCCACACATACGAGCGGATTCTGGCGCAGCAGCTCCAGCTTAAGCCCGTCGTGGGCGCAGTGGACATATAAACGTGCGCCATCATAGCCGAAAAACAAGGGCACAATGTAGGCTTGTTGCCCGGCCGTCAGGCCCAGACGACAAACTGAGCAACGTTGAATGATAGCATCAATGGCTTCCCGTTGGGTGATCGCTCGATCGGTACGGCGCATACAACCTCCTCACAAGGGCGCATGGCAAGTATGCTCTCTATTGTACCACCTGCTCCGCATTGAGGAGCAGGCTTCAGTGGCGCTCAGGAAGCGACGTTCCCGCATGGCCATCATATGCCATGCGGATGACGCGAGCTTCTTTATAAGGTATGTACCCTCGACGATCGCGCTAAAATGCGCTATAATAAAAACACTTAATTTTAGCCTGGGTAAGCGGGGCTTTTATTATTGGCTGCACTTATTGTGATTATCCAATCTGTAGCCTCCCCCGTCTTCCCTGGCCTTGCCCTGCTGCGTGCAGGAGCGTTCACACAGGTCAAGGAGGGCCAGATGTTGCACATTGTGACTGATACAACAGCTTATCTTTCGCCAGAGCTTCTGGCGCAGTGGAACATCCATACCGTTCCACTCAAAATCGTTTTCGATGGTGAAGCCACCGACGAAGACCAGATCAATACCGCGGACTTTTACACCCGCCTGGCGCAGGCCGACAAACTGCCCACTACCAGCCAGCCTTCGCCGGGAGAATTCATCGCGCTCTACAACCGGCTGCTCCTCAACCCCGAAGATGAAATTCTCTCTATCCACCTTTCGGCAGGGTTGAGTGGAACTTACCAAAACGCGGTCAATGCAGCGCAGGTGGTCGCCCCGGAACGCATTACCGTGATAGATTCACGCGCTGCGACCTGCGCCCTGGGTCTGATCGTGCTTCAGGCGGCACAAATAGCGGCCAGGGGAGCTTCTCGTACGACGGTGGTCGCCCACGCCCAGCGCGTTATCGAGCGCTACACCGGCATCTTCGCCGTCGAAAATCTGGAATATCTGCTCAAGGGCGGGCGGCTTAATGGCGCCGCTAAATTCCTGGGGTCAGTGCTTACCGTCAAACCCATCCTCTACCTGAACAAAGGGAAAATTGACGGGCTGGCCCTGGCGCGCACACGCAAAAAGGCCATGCAGACCCTTATCGAAGAGACGGCCCAGCGCCACGGTGACGTACTCCTGAACGCGGTCATCACGCACACGCATGCACCCGAAGCCGCCGAAGAATTACGCCAGATGGCGCTCCAGACGCTGCGCTGCCAGGAAATCCACATCGTCGAAACCGGGCCGGTCATCGGCGCGCACCTGGGACCTGGCATGTTCGGCATCGCTGCCTGTCCGGTGGAATTGTGAGCGCGCCAGCGGAGCCGTTGTAAAACGTCCACACAGCAATACGTCATTCCTGGGGAGGTGTCATGCCAGAAGCAATCTTTCATTTTCCGCCCGATTTTCTATGGGGCGTAGCTACAGCGGCGCATCAGGTCGAGGGCTACAACCAGAACAATCAGTGGTGGGAATGGGAACAACAGCCCGGAACCATCAAACACAATCACCGTTCCGAAGCTGCCTGCGATTGGTGGCGTAACCCGGAACAGGATTTCAACCTGGCCGCCAGTCTCGGAATCAAGTCCATGCGGCTTTCGGTGGAATGGAGCCGCATCGAGCCTGAGCCCGGACAATTTGATACGGAGGCGCTGGCTCGTTATCGCGACATGCTCAGCGCCCTGCGGGCGCGCAACATCGTCCCCATGGTGACCCTGCATCACTTCACCGAGCCCCTATGGTTTGCCCAACAAGGCGGCTGGCTGGCACCGGACGCAGTTACCCGATTCGTGCGTTTTGTAGAAGAGGTCGCAACCCGATTGGGCGATCTGGTCAATCTGTGGTGCACCATTAACGAGCCTAACGTCTATGCCTACATGGGCTATGTTGCCGGCGTGTTCCCCCCTGGCGAGCACAACTGGCTCAAAGCTACTGCAGTGTTGCGCACCCTGCTCAAGGCGCATGTCGCGGCTTACCGCACCCTGCACCGCATCCAACCCGAAGCTCAGGTCGGCCTGGCCCACAACCTGCGCTTCTTCGATCCCGCTCACGGGAGCCCTCAGGAAGCCCTGATCGCCGGGCTACTCGATGCTGCTTACAATGAAAGCATCCTCGCCCCCCTCGCCCGTGGCTTCTGGCGCCTGCCCACCGGCTGGGGGCCGGCCTGGGGCCTGCGCAACACCCTGGACTGGATCGGCATCAATTACTACACCCGGAGCGAGATCGCCTTTGATCTTCATGCCCGTGAAACTTTTTTTGGACGTGAAGTGCTCGGCCCGCAGGCCGAAGCCCTGGATGGCGGTTACGGGCAACTCTACCCCAAAGGGATGGCGCGCGCCGTTGCTCGTATCGCGCGGCGCTTCCGCAACAAACCCATCTACATCACCGAAAACGGCATCCCGGACGCCGATGACGATCAACGCCCGCGCGCACTGCTGCTCCATTTGCACCAGCTCTGGCGCATCATGCAGGAAAACTTCCCCGTGCGGGGCTACTATCACTGGACATTGACCGACAATTTTGAATGGGCCGAAGGCTGGACCTTGCGCTTTGGCCTTATCGAAATGGACCCTTACACGGGCGAGCGCGCCCTGCGTCCCAGCGCCCATCTCTACTCCAGTTTGATTCGGGCCAACGCCCTCACTCCGGAACTGATTGACGCTTACGCCCCAGAACTGCGTTCAAGCTTGTTACCATGAAAACCAGCGAACTGCATTACGATCTCCCCCCAGAACTGATTGCCCAGACGCCGGTTGAGCCGCGGGATGCTGCGCGACTTCTGGTGATCCATCGCGACACAGGAACGCTGGAACACCGCATCTTCCGCGAAATCGGCGAATACCTGCGCCCGGGAGACCTGCTCATCGCCAATGAGAGCCGCGTGATTCCGGCCCGACTCTATGCCCGCAAGGAGCCAGGTGGCGGCAAGGTCGAAGTGCTCCTGTTACGCGCCCTGGATGCAAACACGTGGCTGGCCCTGGTCGGCGGCGCCCGGACGCGCATCGGCACACGCTTGCGCTTCCTCAACGGCGATGCACCCACCGACCTCACAGCGGACGTGCTGGCCACAGGTGAACGCGGCGAGCGCACACTTCACTTTGATAGCGATCTCAACGCCTACCTGGAGACTATCGGACACGTCCCCTTACCGCCCTACATTCACACACCGCTTGCCGATCCAGAGCGTTACCAGACCGTCTACGCTCAGACACCGGGGAGCGCTGCTGCGCCAACCGCCGGCCTGCATTTTACACCGGAGCTGCTGTTCCAGCTGCGTGAGCAGGGCGTGAATCTGGATTTCGTGACCCTTCACGTAGGGTTGGATACCTTCCGCCCGATTGAGGAAGACGAGGTGGAAGCGCATCAAATCCACAATGAATGGTGTCGCCTGAGCTACGAAACCGCGGAGCGCGTCAACCGCACCAAACTGGAAGGCGGACGCATCATTGCGGTGGGAACGACCAGCCTGCGCATTCTGGAAACGGCCGCCCAACAGGGCTTATGTCAGGACCCAGAGGGGCGCTGCCCCTGGCGGGCTGTAGCTCCCTTTGAGGGTTTCACCAGCCTCTACATTACACCGGGGTATCGCTTCCGGGTTGTGGACGCGCTCATCACCAATTTCCACCTGCCTCACAGCACCCTGCTGGCTTTAGTGATGGCTTTCGCCGGCGTGGACCTGATCCGCAAGGCCTATGCCGAAGCAATTCGCGAGCGCTATCGCTTTTTCTCTTTTGGCGACGC
>DAOTZR010000096.1:0-6874 GCA_034434315.1 Anaerolineae bacterium | reverse complement strand
TACTCTTTTAATCGGCGCCGCCGGGGGCCTTCACCCTGAACGGAGCTGGGGTAGGAGCTCCACCTTGGAGCTGGATAGCTTCGGCCTCCGGCGCCCTCCGCGATGAAACGTCGCGCCGTCCGGTTGCCCGTCACGCAACACCGCGCCTTGTTACCCGATTAAATTTTAAAACTTCATCAAGTACCGAAAAATACCGCCGATTGCGAAGGCATGACATGGTTCATGACGTCCAATGTGCGCCACAGTCCCAGGTCCTGGTACAAGGCTGAGCATCAGGGAGTCAGTCACCGGCAAGTTCCCAAAACCGGGTATAATGGCGCTGGGCAGGGAGGAAGGAACGAGAACCATGCGATCCGTGCTGATGGAAGCTTTTACCAGTTGCTTGCTGGCAGCACTTTTCTGGGCCGGCTGCCGTGCGATGCCAACGCCGACCTCGCTGCCGCCACCGTATCAGGTCGAAGTTTTACTGGCGCGGGCAGTGCTTCCTCAAGCATCAGCTCGCTCGCGCGGCGTGGGAATGGGACGTATTGGGGCAGGACGCGGACGCTGTCTACCTGTGGGCTGTCTGTTACGGCCACTATCGCCAGGCGGGTGTTGGGGAAGTCGGTGCCAACCTGCCTCTACGGGTAGAGCTGAGTGCCCAAAAGGAGGCCGTGCGGGTGACCTTGCCCCGCGATGCTACCCCATCCCGGTTCGCCCCCGCTGAGTGCGTGGCCTTCGTAGAAGAAAACCGGAGGCCCGATAAAGACAACGGCGTTGACGATCGGTTTTTAGATCTTGCCACGTCCCGGATGGTCATGGCGGGACTGGCTGAAGGTTTGGAGGCATTTATGAGCGAACAAAGCAGTTTAGACCCAGTCTATCGGCGTCTGGCGCAGCGCCTGGATCGCCTGCCGGAGGGCTTTCCCCCCACAGCCAGTGGGGTTGAACTGCGCTTGCTGGCGCACCTCTTCACCCCGGAAGAAGCGGCCCTGGTCGCCGACCTCAATCTGGAGCCGGAAACGGCGCCCGACATAGCCCAGCGCACCGGCCGTGATGGTCGGCAGGTGCGGCAGATGCTCAAAGACCTGGTGCGGCGCGGCCTCATCGCCGCTGAACGTACGCCGCGTGGATTGGGCTACGCCCTCTTGCCCTTTGTCGTCGGCATCTACGAAATGCAGGGCAGCCGCATTGATCGCACCCTGGCCGAACTGTTCGAGGCGTATTATCACGAGGCTTTTGGTCGCGTCGCCGCCATCTATCCCCCGGTGCATCGCGTGATTCCGGTGCAAAAGAGCCTGCAGACTGAACTCAACGTGCAACCTTACGAAAATGCCGCGGAAATTGTGCGCGCGGCCCAGGCCTGGGGCGTGCTGGATTGCGTCTGCCGCAAACAGAAGGCCCTGATTGGCCAGCCCTGCGGTCATCCCCTGGACGTGTGCATGATTCTCAGCCAGACCCCCGGCGCTTTTGACCAGGCCGAAGGTATCCGTGCTCTGAGCCTGGAGGAAGCCCTGGCGACCCTGCGCCGTGCCGCCGATGCCGGTCTGGTCCATTCGGTCAGCAATTCGCGCGAGGATTTGTGGTACATCTGCAATTGCTGCACCTGCTCTTGCGGCATTCTGCGCGGCATGGCCGATCTGGGCCTCAGCGGGGTCGTTGCCAGCTCTGGTTTCATCAGTCAAGTGGATGAGGCTGCCTGCATCGCGTGCGGCCTGTGCGCGGACACCTGCCCCTTTACCGCCATCACCGTGGAGGACGTGGCGCGGATTGACGCTTTGCGCTGTGCGGGTTGCGGCCTGTGCGTACCGGCTTGCCCTGCCTCGGCCTTGCAGTTAGTCCGCCGTCCGGATGCCGGCCAGGACCCGCTTCCGGCCAATCTGGCCGAATGGCGCGCCCGACGTGCCCGCACCCGTGGGCTGGAACTGGAAAGTTAGCCAGGCACGGGGAACCTGGGCGCAGGCTCAAGCGTCTTAAAACACAGTCATTCTGGTCTGGTTGGGTCTTTACTTTTGGGAGTGAGGTACGTTATGAATCTGAAACGATGGTGGGTGGGATTGCTCCTTGTGGGCCTGGTTGTGCTCAGCAGCCCACAGCGCGCGACCAGTGCGCCTTTACCGGGTTCGGTGCAGATGACAGCGACCCCGTTGCTGCGGGGCCAGGTCAAGTATGGGGAATGGCTGCCCCTGCGCGTGGCTTTGAGCAACAACGGCGCCGACCTGGAGGCCGAGGTGCGCGTCGAAGTGAGCACGACAGCAGGCCCGGCGGTCTTCGCAGCGCCGGCGCCTCTGCCGGCCGGGTCCCGGAAGGAAATTACGCTCTACGTTCCGCCGGCGAGTTTCAGCCGCGCCCTGGACGTGCGCCTGGTGAGCGGAGGCCAGGAGCTGCAGCGGGTGGCGGTGGAAATCAAGACCCATCCGCAAAACACGGTGCTGATCGGCGTGCTGGCTACCCGCACCGAGGCCCTGTCGCTGCTGGGTGGATTGGCGTTGGAGACGCGGGGCGATACGGTGGTGATGCCCTTGAAGCTGGAGGACCTGCCGGAGCGCTTTGAGCCGTTACGCTCCTGGGATGTGTTGATCATCAGCGATGTGGATACAACGGCCCTGAGCGCCGCTCAGGCCGAGGCCTTAAGCGTCTGGGTCGCGCAGGGAGGACACCTGGTCCTGGGCGGAGGGAGCGGCGCGGCGCGGGTTTTGGCGGGCCTGCCAGAGTCCCTGCGCCCTGTGACCCTGGCCGAGCCGGTCAACCTGAACGCGCTTCCAGCCCTGGAGGCGCTAACCGGTTATGAGCTGCGCCTGCCCGGCCCCTTTGTGGCGACCTTTCCCGCTTCGTCTGAAGGAACTCCCGTCATTAAAGAAGCCGACCAGGCCCTTTTGACCCAGGCCGTCCTGGGGAAAGGCTGGATTCTCTACCTGGCTCTGGATCCATCAGGCAGTCCCTTTGACGCCTGGGCCGGTACGCTGGCTTTCTGGCGTCTATTGCTGGAGGTGGATCTCCGTTATCCGTTAAACATGCCGGTTGACATTCCCCTGACCTCCCTGGAAAGTGAGCAGATGGGCTATGCCTTGCAAAACCTGCCGGCCCTTGACCCACCTTCCGTCAAAACTCTGGCGCTGGTGCTTCTGGCTTATATCGCGCTGATCGGACCCGTGAACTACCTGGTGCTCAAGCGCCTGCGCAAACTGGATTGGGCCTGGGTCACCATTCCTCTTTTTACATTGACCTTTGCAGCCGGGGCTTTTTATGTCGGGCACGTTACGCGCGGCAATGATATCATCATCAACCGTGTTTCCATTCTCAACCTGATGCCGGGAAGCACGCGCAATCCGGTGCGCACGTATGTGGGGATCGTCTCCCCCAGCGCCACAACCTATCAGGTACGCGTTCCCGGAACGTCGCTCTTGAGTCCTATCACGCCCGCCGGCATGTTTTGGGGTAAGCCCATGATGCCGGAATGGGATGGCTCTTCTACGCTCGGCGGTGGTGTCGCCGCTTTTGATGTGCTGCAAAGCGACCCGATGATTATCCGCAATCTGACGATTAATCAATGGGCCATGCAGAGCTTTAAAGCCGAAGGGGTTTATCAGACGGACCGTCCTCCCGTGGAGCTAACGGTCAGCCTCAATGGCGTGCGCGTGACCGGGAAGCTGAGCAATAATCTGGACCATGATTTGCGACGGCCTGTGTTGGTGATAGGCAACAGCTTTGTGTTCCTTGAGGATGTGCCGGCCCACGCCAGTAAGGATTTTGATGCCCAGCTAGAAGTAGATACTTCTGGCAATCAATTCCCCTGGTCTCTATACAACCGTTTGTTTGACTGGAGTAACCCGGATCCGCAAGCCTCGCGTGACAATCAGCTCCGTCAAAGCATTCTGGATGCTTATTTCGGCACGAATTGGGGAACACCCCGGGCGCCGGAAGGTCTTGTGTTGCTGGGGTGGAGCGATGTGCCGGTAGTCACGGTGGACATTCCCGGCCTGCGGCTGGCGCCTTTACAGACCACGCTGGTGGCTTTGAGCATGCCTGTGCCGGCCCAAAAGGGGGAAGTTGTGTTGCCGTTCGGCTCGTTCATCGGCCGCTTTACCAGCTCGGCGGGGGATGCGGGCGATTGTGGCCCCGGACGGGCTTACATCACCCGTGGGATGGTGGTTATGGATTATCAACTGCCCGCTTATGCCCGTGGCGTGCAGGTGACGCACCTGGAAATCATGGGACGCCCCGATCCGGGGATTACAGGACTGCCCAACGTGGATCTATACGACTGGCAGACGCAGACCTGGGTCAGACTGGATCCGTTGCAGGACTATGTCGCCACGCCCATCGCCGAGCCGCAGCGTTTTGTCAGCCAGCTAGGCAACGCGATCCGACTGCAGGCCAGTTTTGAGGATTGGGGCGGTAAGGGGTGTTACGAGTTTCAGTTCAGCCTTACGGGGCAGCTTCCGTGAGGGGGAGGGCCTATGCCTGAATTGATGGTTGAAACGCACCATTTAAGTAAGCGCTACAAAAAGAATGCGCCGCTGGCTCTGGATGATTTGAATCTGCGCGTGCCGCGGGGCGCCCTTTTCGGGTTCATCGGCCCTAATGGCGCGGGTAAGACCACGACCCTGCGCCTCCTGGCGGGGTTGCTGGAACCGACGTCCGGCGAGATCTGGATTGCCGGCCATGAGGTGCGCAAGGACCCCCGTGCTATCTATGAGTACGTGGGCTATATGCCGGATAGTTTTGGCCTGTATTACGAAATGACGGCCTGGGAGTACCTGGACTTCTTCGCGCGGAGCCATGCCCTTTCGGCAGCCTATCGCCGGCGCGTGGTGGATGAGTTGCTGGAGCTGGTGGGCCTGAGTGCCAAACGTAACGACGATGTCGGGCACCTTTCACGGGGTATGCAGCAGCGCCTGTGTCTGGCCCATGCCCTGGTGCACGACCCGCAGCTTTTGCTGTTGGATGAACCCGCATCTGGCCTGGATCCGCGGGCGCGGGTTGAAATGCGCGAATTGTTGCGTGAGCTTTCGGCCATGGGCAAGACCATCATCTTGAGTTCGCACATCTTGAGCGAACTGGCGGAGATTTGTACGGAGGTGGGTATCATCCAAAAGGGGCGGATCGTCGCCAGCGGGCCGCTGACCGAATTGCGGCATGCCGTGCGCCCCGGTCGCACGGTGCGCCTGCACGTTCTTTCCGATCCCGAACAGGCCCTGGCCGTGCTCAAAACCCATCCTCAGGTAGAAGATGTTTATCCCTTACCCGGCAACGGCCATGCCCCCGGAACCTGGCTGGAGGCTTATCTTTCCGGTACCCTGGAGACAGCGGCTGACGTGCTGACGTTTGTGATCCAGGAGGGGGTGCGCCTGCTGGAATATCGCGAGGCCGGCAATGAGCTGGAGGATCTTTTCTTGCAATTGACGACCGATGAAACTTACGAGGAGGCTGCCGCATGACGACCATGCCACCATCCGCGTCACGACGCAGGTTTGTGGGGGTGCGTTTGAACCCCGTCATTGTGCGCGAAATGCGCGCGCAGATGCGCGGAGCTCGCGCCTTTATAACCCTGACGGGGTATCTGCTGGTGCTGGGAATCCTCACCTACGGGGTCTATCGCCTTACCATAGCCGGTTTTACCAATTCCTACGGCTACTCCAACGCTGTTCAGACCGCCATCATTGGCAAGGCATTGTTTGTTGTCCTGGCTTTTCTTGACCTGCTCCTGCTGTGCTTTGTCACGCCGGCTTTGACTTCGGGGGCCTTGAGCGGGGAACATGAGCGCGGCACCTATGATTTGCTCATGGCCACGCCCCTGACCCCGGCGGCGATTTTCTGGGGCAAGTTCATCCCCGCCATGACTTATGCTTTTCTGCTTATCCTGGCGTCTATTCCCACCTTTAGTATCGCCTATCTGTTCGGCGGTGTCACGGTCCGGGACATGGTCCAGGTGATTCTGATTTTGAGCGGCACAGCGATCATGTTCGGCGCGCTGGCGCTCTGGCTTTCTGCAGCCTTGCGCCGCACAGCGCGCGCCACCATTGTGGCTTATATCCTGGTCGCGCTGATCATTTTCGGCTCGCTCTTTGTCTGGGGGCTGTTGGGGCTGCGGATGGCCATTCAAGGGAGGTTGGTAGATTCCCCCCTGGGAGGTGTTTATACCATCCCCCCCTATCCTTTGTACCTTAATCCGTTCAGCGCCCTGGGATCGGCTATGTTGGGCACGAGCACGGGAGACCTCTATTACGGCTTTCCCTATAGTCTCTTTACCGGCAACTCGCCCTTCAATTTGCAATACGCTGCCGGGATGCACCGTCCTTTGTGGCAGTACACGCTCAGCCTTTACGCTATCCTCACCCTGGTTTTTTATCTGCTGGCTCTGCAAAACCTCAAACCCATCCGGCGCTGGCACTTTACCCGGCATGAAATCAGGCAGAACCTGGCGACGGTGGGCGCAATCCTGGGCCTGGTTTATGTGACCTTCGGCACGACCTGGGCTTCGACCGGCATGCCGGGCAGCGGTACCATTAGCGTGACGCCGCTGCCGGTCCCCATTGAGGTGCGCCCGGAGATGCCCGTCGCGCCGCCGATTGCACCCGCCGTTGACACCGATGCCGCCGTTCCGGCCTTGCAGGGCTTTGTGGCACGCAAACTTTTCCCGGAGCAGGAGGCGGCTTTTTGTAGCTTCTTTATGTTCTCAGCCATCTATGCCGGTTCGCGGGCGGAGCTGGAAGGAGCCATCTATTGCCAGGCTTTTGACCTGCAAGCCGACGGTACACTCCAACCGGGAGCGGGCGAACAACACAGTGTCAGCGCAGTGCTCACAGCAGAAAATGGGGTCTGGACTGTGGCCGAGTCCAATCTGGATGTGACTGGCCTGGATACGACTGGCGTGGATTGGAGCATCCTGGAG
>DAOTZR010000095.1:0-13435 GCA_034434315.1 Anaerolineae bacterium | reverse complement strand
CAGTCCCAGGGAGACAAGAATCATGAGTGCAGTAAACCCCATGCGAAAAGCCGTCAGACTGAGGGGCAAACGGCTCATGCCTGCGCTAATCAAGGCCCAGAGCAGAAACCCAATCCAAAGCAACGCCCATACCAGCCAGGGGGACCAGCTCCACCCCAGCCAGAAGGAAACCAGCAGCCACAAAGCAGTGAGCACGGCCATATCCATGCCGCCCAGGACGATGGTCAACAGCGCCGCCGGCATCAGGCCACCTCCTCCAGCACCAGAGCCTCATCCAGAATTTGCGCGCGATACGTGGTTACCCCCAACAGACGCGGCGGCTTCTCCTCCAGGGTTACCAGGGTCACTTTGCGCCCGGAGCGGGCCAGATCCCCAAGTGCGGCATGGAGCGCGGGGTAAGTCAACCCCGTCACCAACACCAGCGTTGCCCCCCAGGGCAAACGCGCCGCCTGGGCCAGCAACAGCTCCTCGATGGGGATGACGGGCAAGCCGGGCACAACCGCCAGCATCTCCAGCAAGCGCACCACCTGCCCCGCACTGCGTCCCGGCGCCAGGCGCAGCCACTGATCGCTGCCCGGCCAGTAAGCATTGGCCATCAACCCCACCGCCAGCCGGCGCACGCTGCAATCCAGCACCAGGCTCGCCGCCACGCTCACCGCGCGTTCAAACAACTCCTGGACACAGCCGGCCCAATACTGCTCCAGTGTAGCCGTGTTGAGAAAAACCATCACCTGAGCTTCCTCGCCCGGCTCGTAAACGCGGCTCAGGAGGCGCTGATGATAGGCCGTGGCCTTCCAGTGCACCCGGCGCCACCCGTCCCCGGCCTGCCAATCGCGCACCCCGGCCAGGCGCAAGGGGTCCTCGAACAACGTCTGACGCGACTTCCAATCCCCCAAAGGCTGCTTACCGGGCCAGGGGCCTGCCCATACCGGGTACACTTTGGGGTAAATGATGAGGTAATCCCGTTGCGGCAGGTGCGCCCGGGTTGAGACCAGCCCCAACGCATCCCCGGTGATGAAAGCCGCGGGGCCAAACGCATGATAGCCACGCCGGGTACAGCGCACGCGGAACTGCCGCTCCAGGCGTTGGAAAGGGCCAGGCAACCAGAAAGAACGCAGTTCATAAACATTGGTGATGGGGTTGAGCGCTTTTTCGCAGCCCTCGATGAGCAGTTCGCCCGGAAAAGCATCCTCAATTTCAAGCAGCAGGGGCAGTGGTTTGGCATTGTGCACCGTCAGGGTGAGGGTGACTTCTTCGCCCAGAAAGGCGCGGGACTCGCTGAAATGCCGCCGATAGCGCAGACGCACCAGGCTCAGGCGATCCCAAAGCCAGCTCAGGGCCAGCAGGCCGGCCAGGGCCAGCGCTCCGCGCAGGGCCATCCGGCTTCGCACAATCAGGCCGGCCAGCAACAAGAGCGGCATCAGGCGCATCCAGTGATGCGCCATCTCCGCTTCGTGCTCGACGCGGATGAACTCCCCCTGGAGTCTTTGTGCGATCCGCGTCCACCAGGTCTGCCAGCGCACCTTCACCTAATCCGCCACCGGCACAGGCACGGTTTCCAAAATCTGGCTCACGATCTGCTGAGGAGTGCGTCCACGCAGACGAATGTGCGGGCTGATGTGAACGCGATGCGTGAGGACCACTGGAGCGAGGGTTTGAACATCGCTGGGGATGACGAAATCGCGTCCGCGCAGCAGGGCCAGGGCCTGAGCCGTGCGGAACAGCGCCAGCGATCCACGCGGCGAAACGCCCAGGGAGACGGCTTCGTGCTCGCGCGTGCGCCGCACCAGTTGGAGAATGTAATGCCGGATATCCGGAGCTACATGAACTGCGCGCGTAGCCGCCTGCAAGGCCCGGATCTCATCCAGCGTAATCACGGGGCGCAAATCGGTCAGCGGGTCGGACTGTTGATAGCGCAGCAGGATCTCGTCCTCCTCGTCCAGTGCGGGGTAGCCCAGGGCGATCTGCATCAAGAAGCGATCCATCTGAGCTTCGGGCAAGGGGAAGGTCCCTTCCAACTCGATGGGATTCTGGGTAGCCAGGACCATAAAAGGCGCAGGCAGAGCCATGGTCACCCCGTCTACCGTGACCTGACGTTCCTGCATCGCTTCCAGCAGGCTGGATTGCACGCGGGGGGTAGCCCGGTTAATTTCGTCCGCCAGCACAATGTTGTGATGAACCGGACCGGGACGAAACTCAAAGGTCTGGGTACGCTGATTGTAGACATTGATGCCGGTCACGTCGCCGGGCAGCAGATCGGGCGTGAACTGGATGCGGGCAAAGCTGCAATCCAGGCTGCGGGCCAGAGCTTTGGCCAGAGTGGTTTTGCCAATCCCCGGCACATCTTCCATCAGCACATGGCCTTCGGCCAGGAGAGCCACCAGCAATAATTCGGTCACATCGGCTTTGCCCACAATCACCTGGGCGACGTTTTGTTTCACACGGTCAAGCAGAGACGTATAATCCATAATCACCCTTCTTGTTTACAAAATCGCCGGAGAAGAGCACCAGAGCCAGGCTTCATTGTAGCACACTCACCTGAATGCTCAAAAATGCTCCGGCAGGGCCCTCCCCGGCCCGTCCCGTCATGAAGGTTAACAATGTAATCGGGTAACGGCCGGGTAGTCGCCAGGGAGTTGCGAGAGCAAGCCCGGTAATGATTCGGCGATTGACGTTAAATTTAAGCGGGTAACAGCTCCGTTCAGGGCGAAGGCCCCTGGCGGCGCCGATTAAAAGGGTACGATTTCAATCACCGCGAGCTGTGCCGTTGTGGCGCAGGATAAATCCTGTGCCAGGACTATTTTGGATCGACGTGACCGCAGGCCCAGGAGGCGATTTCAATCACCGACACCTGCCTGGTCGCACAGGCCAATTTCGCCGATTAAAAGGATACAGCATGCCGTACCCCCACAACCGGGATGCCTGCGCCGACGCATGACCCGGTCGGTCCAGGCTGACCGTTGGCCGCAAGCCTAACGAGGTGATTGCAATCACCGCATCATCCCGGGCTTACTCTTCCCCCTCTTATTCGGCTATCCAGCCGTTACCTGATTAAATTCTTAAACGTTCATTACCGCCCCAGAGCGTGGTAGACGTGATATAATAGACTCCATTCGGGAAAGAAAGGGGTTATACAGGTGTCAACGCGCAGTTTATACGTCATGGCGGCTATTCTGGCCGTTTTGGGCATCGGACTGCTGGCCTTGCCAACAGCCGTACGCGCCCTACCGGGACGTTATGCCGCACGGCTTCCGGGTCCGCTGTATGAGATGTGGACCGTTGACCATCCCAGCACGCTGCCCACGCCTATGGCCGACGGATCCGATGCTACCAGGCTCCTGACGCCATCGGCTACTCCTATGCCCTCACCAACACCCGCAGGGACAGAGCCAGCAGGGTCAACGCCACAGCCCCTCTACACACCCACGCCAACGCCCACGCCTCTGCCGGCCTACTACTTCCTCACGGGCCTGACTTATGAGCGCCAGGGCTGGAACAACTGCGGGCCGACGACGCTGCTCATGGCAATGTCCTTCTGGGGGTACCACGACACCCAACAGACCATCGCCGCCGCTGTCAAACCCAATCCCGAAGATAAAAACGTCAGCCCCGATGAAATGGCCGCCTATGCCGAAAGCCTGGGATTACGGGCCCTGGTGCGCATGAACGGCGATATCGAGCTGATGAAGCGCTTTATCGCGCTGAAGTATCCGATTATCGTTGAAACCTGGTATGTCCGCGATGCCGAGGATCAGCTAGGCCATTATCGCCTGCTCACCGGTTACGACGACGGCGCGCAGCGCTTCATGACCTACGATTCCCTGCACGGGCCGGATGAACCTATCAGTTACGCGGAGTTCGATGAATTGTGGCGCGTCTTCAACCGGACCTACATCGTCCTGTACACGCCCAAATGGGAATGGGAAGTGCAGGAGATTCTGGGCGAGGATCTGGATCCGGTGAAGAATTACGAACACGCCGTTGAGCGGGCCAGGGAGGAGCTCCGTAATCCACCTGCGCGCTGCGTAATCTACCCGCGGTGCGAGGATTACACCATGTACGGCTGGTTTAATCTGGGCAGCAGCCTGACCGCCCTGGGACGCTATGAAGAAGCCACGCTGGCTTTCGACGAGGCGCGGCGCGGCGAGCTGCCCTGGCGCATGTTGTGGTATCAGTTCGGACCCTATGAGGCCTACTACAACACGGGACGGTATCAGGACATTCTGGATCTGGCGGACCCACTGCTGGAGGCCACCAAATTGCTGGAAGAGTCACTCTACTGGCGCGGGAAAGCCAAGCTGGCCCTGGGCGATAGCGAAGGCGCGCGTAAGGATTTTCAGGCGGCGCTGAAGTACCATCCCGGTTGGGTGCCCGCTCAGGTGGCGCTGGAACAAATCCCTTAAGCGCGATAAGGCAAGCGTCAAAAACGAAGCCCCGGCGCCGGCTGCGGCCCCAATCCCCCTGAAAAACCGCCCCTAAAACGGAAAAAGCAGGGGAATTAATACCAGGGTGACCGGGATGTAGATGAGCTGGAGCACGCCCCCGGCTTTGAGATAATCCCGGAAGCGGTACCCCCCCGGCCCTAACACCAGGGTGTTGGAGACCGAGGCCATAGGGGTAGCAAAAGCCGTCGAAGCGCCAACGGCGACGGCCATCATGATGGGATAGGGCGAAACGCCCACCTGAAGCGCCGCTTGAATCGCCAGGGGTGAGATCAACACAGCCGCAGCCGTGTTGGCGATAAACTGACTGCACAGGGCGGTGATGCCATAAATCGCCAGGAGCAGAGTCCAGGGACTCTGATCGCCGACCAGGGTTGTCAGACGCTGAGCGATGAAGGCGATGCTGCCCGTCTGTTGCAGGGCCGTAGCCAGCGGCAGCATTCCAGCCAGCAGGATCACGCTGCCCCAGTTCATCGCCGAATAAGCCTCGGACATCGTCACACAACTGGTGAGAATCAGGCCGCAACAAGCGAGCAAAACCGCCTGCACCGGCGGTAGCAGGTCAAAGGCCATGGTCAAGAGCATCGCTAGCAGAATCAGCCCTGTAGTGACCATGTAGCGGGGACGATGGCGCACCTCCAGCAGCTCATGCGGCTGGCCCACGACCACAAAATCCCGGCGTTCCCCTGAAAGCAGCGCAATCCGTTCCCAGGCGCCATAAATCAACAGGGTATCCCCAAAGCGCAGGCGCTCGTTAGCCACATCCCCGGTGAGAGGGCGCCCCATCCGCATCACCCCCAGGACGGTCACGCCGTAGCGATCGCGAAAGCGACGCTCTTGCAAGGTGCGCCCAATCAAAGCCGAGCGCGGCGTGAGCAGCACCTCAGCCAGGCCGAATTCGCGCCCCCAGCCTTCATCATCATCGGGATGAAAGGGCAATACGTCCAGTGCCAATGCCTGCACCAACCCGCTCAGATCGTTGAGTGAGGCATAGGCCAGCAGCACGTCCCCAGCCTGGATGCGCGTGTCGGGTTCCGGCAGGCGCGGAGCACCCAAATGCCCGTTGGGACCGCGGCTTTGAATCTCCAGCAAGGTCACGTGATAGCGCGAGCGTATCTGCGCCTGATCGAGCGTTTGGCCAACCAGGGGAGACGCTGGACGGACCTGCAGGCGAAACAATTGCTCCTGCAGGCGATAAGCTCTTTCCAGGTCGGCCAGGGAAAGCATTTCCTCCAACGAAAGGTCGCCGTAGGACGTGTGCCGCGACCGTTCCGGCAGCCATTGGCGGCCTATGACGGCCATAAAGGCTATGCCAATCCCCAGATAAATCAGACCAACCGGGGTAAAGCTCAAAAAGCCAAAGGGCTTGAATCCAGCCTTACCCAGGGCCTCGCTCACCACCAGGTTAGGCGGGGTGCCGATGAGGGTAAGCAGCCCGCCCAGAAGCGCGCCATAGGCCAGGGGCAGGAGCAGGCGCGAAGGGCTGACGTGATAGCGCCGTCCCATGCTGATGACGACGGGCATCAACACAGCCACAGCGCCGGAGGAGTTCATGAAAGCTGAAAGCAGGGCTACGCCGCTCATAAGCAGCAAAATCATGCTTGTTTCATTGGCGCCCGAAAGACGCGCCAAAGTCCGCCCCATGAGATCGGCCAGTCCGGTGCGCACCAGAGCCTCCCCTACCACAAACAGACCGGCGCTCAGAATGACCAGGGGATCGCCAAATCCGGCCAGAGCCTGTTGCGGGGTCAGCACGCCGGTAGCCATTAAGGCGCTGATCACCAGCAAAGCCACCACATCCAGACGCACCCGCTCGCTGGCAAATAAGGCGACGGCGCTCAACAAGATACCTGTGACGATCCAGCCTTCCTGGGTCATGCATCCCTCACGCGATGAATATGGACAGACACAAAGCCTGGATCAAAGTATAGCTCAGCCTGAAAGGAATACCAGGCACGCTGGCCTGGGGTGAGGTCAAAAGCCCTCTCCCTCTCCCTGGGATGGCTCGCAGCAATGGTTTTAAGCGCATAAAACGCAGCGCCATAAGCGTGTTGGGCCACGTGAGCTGTACCTACCGCGTGCCCTGCAGCGCGCGCCGCAAAACAGGCCGCCGCATTGCCCTGGGCCAAAGCGTCGCGGGCGGCGGCATGGGCTGCGAGTGCCGCCGCCCGTATTTCGGCCATCCTGAATACACCCGTGCGCACCCAGGCTCGACAGGCCTCGATGGCTTGTCGGGGACGCTCATCATCCGGACGGGCGCTTTCAAAAACAGGCAGCACATGTTCGGCACAGTCGGCAGCCCAGGCTGCCAATGCTTTTTGGTCCTCGCGGCTGTATTTTTTGTATGGTGTCATCGTTTTCGATTTGGGTGACTGGTCATATTTGGTGCCGACAGTACGCCAGCTGACCTTCAGCATCCGGCGCCGACGCCAGCGCCGGGCCAGGCCGTCAACCAGCCGGCCTCACATCCGCGCTGTCTGGAGCGCCTGCGCCTGCCGACGGCTCATCCACCAGGCCCAGGCCAGGAAGCCCAGGTGTACAGCGCTAGCCAGAACCACGATGCCGACAATCTCGGTAAATCCACCGGCCAGGGCAAACACCACATCCAACCCGTGCAGCACTGCCGGAACCAGGAAAACCGGTATGTCCTCACGGCCAAAGGGAGCCTTCATCCGCCCGCGCCATAAAGTTGCGAGCAAAACGCCGGGGAAAAGCAGATGAAAAGCCAGCATGACCCACTCACTGGCCTGGCCCTTCTGGAAAAAAGGCCCCAGCCAGAGCAGAAAGCGCGAAAGCGGGCTGATCATGAGCAGCAGCGCGGCGATACTGGCGCCAAAAGGATACACATAGCCCACCCAGGTCCGAAATCCCGTGCGGCGATGCCACCAGCGGCCCAGCAAAATGCACACGGTGCTGTAGAGCATGATCAACATCCAGCCGGAGAAATTGTAAACCGGCACGCGCAAGATATTCACGTCGGTTGCCGGATTGATGAGCCAGTTCCAACGCGCGGAGGTGATGCCTCCCACCGTATGCACCTGCCGGATGGCCAGGGGATCGAGCGAAAAATCCTGCAACATCCCCCACAGGCCTACGATCGGCGCCCAGGCCCAACGCGGCACGGTGGTCTTTTCGAGGAACCACAGACCGGCGATGAGGACACAAGCCTCAATCAAGGGGACAGAGGCGGGGACGAAACCGATCATGACCAGCGAACGGCCATAGGAATACAGGCCCATCACGCAGGCGGCGTTTTCGTAAACCGAGGCATATAGAAAAACAAAAGCAAACAACTCCAGCATTACCACGAAAGGGCGCGCCTCGCGGCGAAGGATGAAGCCCAGCACGACCAGGGCCAGCAGTATAGCGACGCTATCTTGCAATAACCAATCCAACGGAAAGGGTTCGAGGAAGATGTAAGAAAGGATCGTCTGCATGACCTCCCTCCCCATAGAGTTTTTCTAATTATATCTGACTGCGCGACAAGGAAAGAATGGCTTGCTCAGCACAGGAATAGGACCAGGCCTGATGTGCCATCTGGCCGTACATGGTTTACATATCTGTGAGCATCCGTTCCATCCGTGCCAACCCGTGTCCCACTTTCAGGGGGCGGAGAGACAGTGGAGCATACACATTTTGTCAATATTTTGCAATGAATTTCATCATAAATATTGACAAAAAATAAACAAGTTGTATACTTAAATTATTCCATGAGATGTAGAAACTCGTGGGAGTTAGGTTAAAAGGTCTGCAACCTGTGTTCACAGGCACGATAAGGCGTGACAGCCTTTCAGCCCGGCTGAGCAGCGGGCACATTTCGAAAGCGTGTAACCAGCATGAACGTGAATGATAAACCTCTGTTCAACATGGGTTCGGTGCTGAAAGAAACCGGCCTGTCTGCCGACACGCTGCGCGCCTGGGAGCGCCGCTATGGCTTGCCGGCGCCAACCCGAACCCAGGGAGGACATCGGCTCTATTCGCAACGCGATATCGAGCTAATCAAGTGGCTGCAGGCGCGTCAGACCGAAGGACTTTCCATATCACGCGCCGTCCAGCTCTGGAAAGCCCAGGTTGCGGCAGGCCGTGATCCCCTGCTGGCGGAAGCACAGCAGGGCTCTGACGTTCCCCATACAACGCTTATATCACTACGCGAAGCCTGGCTCAAAGCTTGTATTGAGTTCGACGAGGCCCGCGCCGATACGATTCTGAATCAGGCCCTGCTAACCCATAACGTCGAAAATGTTTGCCAACACATCCTGCTCCAGGGGCTACAAGAAACGGGAGAACAGTGGTACCGGGGCGCCTGGCTGGCCCAACAGGAACATTTCATATCCGCCCTGGCGACCCGGCGCGTAGCCAATCTCATCAGTGCCGTTCCACCGGCCACGCGCACCAGGACCCTTATCGTGGCCGGAGTACCGGGCGAGCAGCACAGTTTTCCCATGCTGGTCCTCACCCTGCTGCTGCGACGCCGCGGCTGGCCGGTGATTTACCTCGGCCCGGATACGCCCCTCGACACGATGGAGCAAACCGTCGAAAGGGTCGCACCCTGGCTGGTACTTCTCACAGCGCAGACTTCGATCACGACAGCCAGCTTGCAGGCCATGGCCCGGCAGTTGAAGGCCCTGGGCATTCCCGTGGCCTTTGGGGGAAGGATTTTCAGCCTGTACCCACGGCTGGTGCAGCGCATCCCTGGTTACTTTTTGGGCCATAGCCTGGAGGGCGCTCCGGACGTGATCGAGACTTTGGACCGGCCCGCCCTGCCCATTCCTGATGAAACGCCCGTTCCAGAGGAACTGGTAGCTTTGTCAACGCTCTATGAAAAACAGCGCCTGGTTATCGAACTTAAGCTGCGCGAAACGCTGCAGGTTAACACCTTTGAGCGGCCAGTCGAGGAGAGTCTCTTTTTTATCGGACAGTTCCTTTCTGCGGCTCTCAGGCTGGGCGATCTGGCGCACCTTTCACATGAGCTGGTGTGGTTAAGCGGCTTGCTGAGCCATCGCCGCATCCCATGGAGCCAACAGGTAGCCATCCTGGAGGCCTATGCTGAAATAATTCGGCAGGTGCTGGGAGATGCCGGACAACCTGTTCAGGCGTGTTTGACCCAGACGCTGGAAGGACTCCAGAGCCAGACGGCAGTCGTCGAAGCATGGGGTTAATAGATTACCAAGGCTGGATAAAATCAAGCTCATAATCCCGAACATTCCTTAAAGGAGGATAAGCATGTCCGATAACCGGGTTTTTCTCACTACAATAGCCGATTTTCCAGAAAGCGGCAGGGCGGTCTTTAAGACGGGTGAACACGCAGTTCTGGTGATTCGCTCAGGAGAAACTTTCTACGCCGTCGAAAACCGCTGCGCTCATCTGGGCCTGCCGTTAGCCGGCGGTAAGGTAGAGGATGACACGATCACCTGTCCCTTTCACGGGAGCCGCTTTTCGCTCAAAACCGGGGAAAACCTGGACTGGGTGACGGGGGTCGCAGGCATGCGTATGCCCGGATGGTCACGGCGCTTGTTGGAGCTGGGCAAAAGCCCTGCTCCACTGCCAACGTTCAAGCTCGTGGTTGAGGAAGGGAAGCTTTATCTCGTCCTGTAAACCTTAAGCGATACTTTTTAATCTTACTTGAATCAGGAGGCACTTTTGTCTAAGCAATCCCACAACCTGACTTTTCTGTCGCTCTTGATGGTCTCAGCGGCTCTAACCGCCATCATCGGTTTGACCGCCGGTGGCCTGCAAAGCCGGTTTGATGTGGTGAACCAGAAGTATTACAGTTTTTTCTACCCCTGGCAGACGCGGGAACCGACGACTATGGCGTACGTGAGTGCGTGGCTGGGCTACGCGCTGCACAATATCGCCGCCTGGGCCGTTATCTGGGCCGCACAACGCTCCCGGCCTAAATACGAAGATGGCTTCCGCTGGTTCAACTGGGCGATGGTCGTCGTCAATCTGGCCGGCTTTGCTCTGCACTGGATTCAGACTCAATTATGGTACGATGGCCTGGCTATCGCTGTGCCAGAAGTCACGTCCCAGGGATCGGTTATCCTGATGCTGGTGTTCATCCTGATCCTGGGAGCGCCGCGTCGCGGGTTGATTTTCGGCAAAGGCATCAAGTTCCATCGCGCTTTCCTGGATGCAGTGCGCCGATACCATGGCTACCTGTTCTCCTGGGCGCTCATCTATACCTTCTGGTACCATCCCCTGGAAAACACGTTTGGACACCTGGCCGGGTTCTTTTACATGGCGGCCCTGCTTTCGCAATCGGTGCTACTTTTCAACCGCGCCCATCTTAATCGCTGGTGGAAGTTCGGGTTGGAAACCCTGGTGCTGATTCACGCCACTCTGGTGGCGATTTATCAGGGCAAGGGCCTGTGGCCGATGTTTTTCTTCGGTTTTAGCGCGATGATCGTGCTGACGCAGATTCACGGTCTGGGCCTGAGCACCCGCTGGCGCTGGGCTGTGGCGGCGCTGTTCGTCCTGGGCGTGGGCCTGTTTTACGGCCTGAGCGGAGATCTGGCGCGCATCAACGAAGTGATCCGCATCCCCCTGATTGAATATGCACTGGTCTTCGCGTTTTACGGCCTGTTCATGGTTGGATATGGTCTCAGCCGCCTAGCCCGCCGTTCGCCTGGGAGAGCGTGAAATGCGCCTGTGGAGTCTGCATCCAGCACACCTGGACACAAAAGGCCTGACGGCCCTCTGGCGTGAAGGGTTGCTGGCCAGGGCGGTCCTGGAGGGGAAAACGCGCGGTTACCAGAACCATCCCCAGCTTGAACGCTTCCGCGCCCGGCCCGATCCTCTAGCGACGATCGAGGCTTATCTGTGGGAGGTGTGGCGCGAAGCGGAACGGCGTGGTTTTCGTTTCGATGCCGGGAAACTGGGGGCAGAACAGCCGTGCCCCAAAATCCCTGTGACCGAAGGGCAGCTCGCCTACGAATGGCAGCATTTGCAGGCCAAACTGCTGCGCCGCGCTCCGCAACAGTACCAGGCCAACAGCCTGCAAGGCGCGCCGCGCCCCCACCCGCTCATGGAAGTCGTGCCTGGTCCGGTTGAGCCGTGGGAACACGGTGCCGCATCCCCCAAAGGAGCTTAAAAGCCATGAAAAAACGCCGCATTCTGGCCGGAATTCTGGCCGTGCTGCTGGCCCTGGTGCTGGTGGGGCCGTTCCTGGTTCCCGTTCCGCCCCTGGAAGGCACACGCCCCATCTCCGAGCTGGCCGATCCCGACAGCCGCTTTATCACCGTGAACGGCATCGCAGTGCACTACAAAATCAAGGGCCAGGGCGAACCGGCCTGGGTGTTGTTGCACGGTTTTGGAGCCAGCCTCTACTCCTGGCAAGCCGTGATGGAGCCACTGGCCCGTTATGGCACCGTCATCGCCTACGACCGACTGGCCTTCGGCCTGACCGAACGCCCCCTCACCTGGGAAGGCGCAAGCCCCTACAGTCCGGAAAGCCAGATCGCTTTGCTGGCCGCGCTTCTGGACGAACTGGGCCTGGAGCGGGCGATCCTGGTGGGAAACTCGGCCGGGGGCACCGTTGCCATGCAATTTTATCTGATGCATCCCGAACGGGTGCAGGCGCTCATCCTGGTTGACCCGGCCGTTTACAGCGGAGGAGGAGCGCCACGCGCGTTACGCTGGTTATTGCGCACGCCGCAAATGCGTCACCTTGGTCCGCTGGTAGCGCGGCAGATCCAAAGCCGTGGCCCGGAGCTTATCGAACTGGCCTGGTACGATCCCAGCCGGATTCCAGCCGATACCCTGGCGCTTTATCAGAAACCGCTTCAAGCAGAAAACTGGGACCGGGCCCTCTGGGAGTTTACCCTGAGCAGCCAGGAAAACCGCCTGGCCGAGCGTCTGGCGGACTTCAAACTCCCCGTCCTGGTCATCACCGGCGAGGCGGATCGCATTGTGCCAACCGAGCAGTCCGTCCGCCTGGCCCAGGAGCTGCCTCAGGCCACGCTGGTCGTCATCCCTCAGGCCGGACACGTCCCCCATGAAGAGCAACCGGCAGCTTTTCTCGAAGCTGTAACAGCCTTTTGGCAGACTCTAAAACCTTAATCAACCACGAAAGGAGATCCATCCATGTCACGTAAGTCCAAAGCTCGAACCATTCCTGTAACCACACCTGGATCCGTCAAAGTAGAGGCCAGCGAAACGACCTTGCGCGGCCTGCGCACCTTCAACCTGGTCATGGGCTTTTTGCATCTGATTCAGGGCGTCGTCATGCTCATCATCACGGCGAATGTCAACAAGACCTATCCCATCTTCACCAACTACCTCAAATTCGATCCGGTCAGCCGCTCCCTGGTCACCGATCCGCAATTGACCTACAACCTGAATTTTGGGGTAGGTGTGGCGCTCTTCCTCCTGCTTTCCGCCATTGCGCACTTCAGCCTCTCCACGTTTGGTTATCCATGGTACGTAGCCAACCTCAAAAAAGGCATGAACCCGGCCCGGTTCTACGAATACGCCCTCTCCTCCTCGCTCATGATCGTGCTCATTGGCATGCTGGTGGGCATCAACGACTTGGCCGCAGTGATGCTGATTTTTGGCCTGAATGCCTCGATGAACCTGTTCGGCCTGTTGATGGAAAAGCACAATCAGACCACGCCCAAGACGGACTGGACTGCATTCATTTTTGGATGCATTGCAGGCATCATCCCCTGGATCGCTATCACGACGTATTTCCTGGGCGCTGTCAACGCCGGCGGCGCAGTGAAGCCGCCCAGCTTTGTCTACGCCATCATCCCGACGCTCTTTGTTTTCTTCAACAGTTTCGCCATCAACATGGCGCTGCAGTACAAAAAGGTCGGGCCATGGAAGGACTATCTGTTTGGCGAGCGGGTTTACATCATCCTCAGCCTTTCGGCCAAAACGGTCCTGGCCTGGATGATCTTCTCTGGCGTGTTCGCGCCCTAGGCCGACGTTACCTCACGGGGGCGCCTGATGGGGCGCCCCCAGCCCTCATCACTCTCCTAACCCCCCTGTTCTCT
>DAOTZR010000094.1:0-6174 GCA_034434315.1 Anaerolineae bacterium | reverse complement strand
ACCTCTTGCGGCACGTCCAGAGCCCAATCGTAAAATACCAGCTCCTCCGGCAACGACGTTGGTGTCACCTGAGGCAGACAGGCGGTTAAGCTTAGCGTGAGCACCAGAATAAAAAGCAAAATGCGTTGCTGCATACCGTTACCTCTACCTCGTAGCATCTGAAGTCATGATCGCCCGGGCCAAAGCCCGACGCAAAACGGCGACGGTTGTGGCATAAGTCGGGTCCATGCCATAGTACGAGAGATTCTGGGCTCCCAGATTCTGGCCCTTGCTCATCGGCGTATCCGAGGCGTAATGCAAAATGCCCACCTCTAAGGGCATGGGATACAGGTTGATGATTTCATTGGTGGGATAACGCCGCGGACGCATGAATTCGTACAGTGCGGAGAGATAAGGGCCAGCTTCCATTTCAACATCGGTATACCCTGCATCCAGAAAGCCGGCCATGTAGGCCTGATTTTGCAAAAAAGTGCCACGCACGGTTAAAGCCCGTTGGTTATCCAGGACATCGCCATAGACAAGATAAGGCGCCACATCCGCTGCGCGAAAAGCATTGTTGATGATAAAGGTGTTCTGCGCGTGTTCATCGTAAATGACATTAGGAATCAGCACATCCCCAATCCGACCATTGAGGGTGGCCGCCTTGCCCAGGATGTAGACCCCGCGCAGGTCCACCACGCTGGCCGCTATCTGCGAAAGCAGGTGATAGGCGGCAAACCCCAAAGGATAGTCAATATTCAAAATCACCGCCCGACTCTTGCGGAGATCAGCCAGCGGCAAGTCCTGCAAGCGGCTGTCCATGCGTGCTGGATCGAGACGCTGCAGGTCAATCACCTGCGCTTCCAGGTCGAAGGTCTGCACGCTGGGGATGCGGATGATACCATGCGCCGCCTCCTCCTCCAGGCGCTGCCGGGCCAGCGCCTGCCCCTGGGGCAGGCTGAGGTATTTTTTCAAGGCATAGTAGAGAAAGTTTTCCCAGTTACTCGGCACCTCACCCCGCAAAATGCGCTGGGCTTCGGCAAACATGGCTGGCTCCGTGTCCGCCATGGTAGCGAGCAGCTCGTCACGATGCGCCTGGGCAAAACCGGTAAGCATGTTGACCAGGCTGTGCGTGTTGCTGGAGACAAAGTACACCGGGCGACTGCTGATATCGAAGGGAACCTGAGCGCTGACATGTTCCCACCAGCGTTGCGCAGCCTGCCGGTAAGCGACGTAGCTGCCTGAAAGCAAGCGCACGGCAAAGCGTTTGCGCTGTTGGGCCATGGCCGCCAGCCAGGCCGGCAGTGAAGTCCCCCAGACGCGCACCAGCTTTTCCCACTCATCCTCCGTGAGCTGGAGTGCACGGCGTGCCCCATCCGCCAGGGCCGGATCCAGGTCCTGCGCCTCCGCCTGGGCTATCAGATGCTGGGCCAGCTCACGGTCGAGGTTAAGCAGGGTGTGCATTTTGTTCCATTCAATCTGCAAGGCCACCAGGATGGGGATGATATCGTCAATATCGGAGATGCTGGCAATGTAGGCCGCCAGGGTTTCACGCCCATCGTACAGCATCCGCCGCCGCCGCCCTGGAGCACTGACCGGAGACCAGTCGGCAATATCCGCATATCCCAGATGGCAGAACGTGGCCTCGCTCTGCGCCAGGACAATTAAACGCACGGATCGAATGCAGGGCGGTAAACGCAAACTGCTGTAGATAAAAGCCGACATATCCGGTCGAGTCTCTGCTGCCCCCAGGTGCAGGGCCGGATGCATGGCTTTGTGCGTCTCTTCCAGGGTGCGGATCTGCACCTCCTGCGACGTGCGCAGGAGAGAGTAATAGGTGCGCATGTAGAGCAGAATCTCCGGCGCTTCGGGCGGCGTCTGACGCTTCATACCCTAAGCCTCTCCGCGGGCAGCACGCTCAACCGCTTGAATGATCTTGTAATAGCCGGTGCAGCGGCACAGATTGCCACTCAAGGCCGTGACGATCTGCTCACGCGTAGGATGCGGTGCCTCTTCCAGTAATTTGGCCGCGCTCATGATGAAGCCAGGCGTGCAGAAGCCGCATTGCACGGCGTCTTCGGCGATGAAAGCCGCCTGGAGCGGATGCAGGCCCGTCGCCGACGTCAGCCCCTCGATGGTCACGATGCGCGTGCCATGTGCCCGCGGCGCGGGCGTAAGGCAGGAAAGGACAACCTGATCGTCCATCCAGACGGTGCAGGCGCCACACTCGCCTTCACCACAGCCTTCTTTCGTGCCCGTCAGGCCGGCATCCTCGCGCAGCATCTGCAGCAGCGTTTTGCCATTGGCGCCGCGGATTTCCACGGGCTGTCCGTTGAGGGTGAATGCAATCGCTTCGGTTCCTTCCGCGTGATGGACCAGGGTTTCGCTCAAGGCGGCGCGGACCGGTTCCGACGCTCCCAGGCGGACCATGGATTCGACCTCCGGCAGGTTCATGCGTTCTTCGCCCGCGCTCAAGGCCTCCAGGGCCTGCTGGGTCAGGGCGAAAACTTCCTCGGTGCGGAACCAGGCATCCGCGCGAATGTCATCGATCGGACGCGCAGCATGGGCTGTCCAGCGCGCCGCCGCCTCGATGCTTTCGCGCGTGAGCGGGTGTCCGTTAAGTTCCGCTTCGGCTTCAGGCGCGCGGATGATGGTGGGCGCGACGCTGCCCAGAGCGATGCGGCTTTCGCGCACAATGCCGTCATCAAAGTCCAGTACCATGGCCAGGTTAACCACGGCAATAGCCAGGGAACGGCGTAAACCAAACTTGAGGTAAATGCCGCGCTGGGTGGGTTTCAGAGGCTTGAAAACGATTTCGCTCAGCCATTCATCAGGAGCCATGACAGTGCGCCGCACGCCGGTGTAGAACTCGGCCAGGGGAAGGAAGCGCTCGCCACGTACTGAGTGCAGCGCTACCCGCGCATCCAGGGCCACCAGGGCGGTGATGGTGTCGTTGGCCGGAGAAGCGGTGACCAGATTGCCCGCAATCGTGCCGCGATTGCGCAGAGCCGGTGCACCGACGCCCCAACAAGCCTGGGCCAGGGGCAGGGCATAGCTCTGGATAACCGGTGAGGCTGCCGCCTGGGCATGGGTCACCTGCGGCCCCAGATGAATCAAGCCATCATCACCCAGACGGATGTGACCGAGTCCCGCAACGCGGGTGATGTCAATCAGGACGGGTACCCGGCGCCCGCGCTGCAATTCCACGATAAGATCTGTCCCCCCAGCAATCAGACGGGCCTGATCGCCATATTGGGCCAATAACCGTAAAACATCATCCGAGGTTGAGGGCTGATAGTAAACATCCCACAAAGACATAGCCGTTCGCTCCTTTCTTGTGTAAACCGTACATGAGCTTAAAGCCAGGGTAGTGTAAGTATAGCCCAGGTTGCAGGAAAAAACAATTATCCGGTTGCAGATTACATCTAAGCCGAAATCCCATCTTCCTCCTCATAGGTCAGGCTTTTGTGACCTTCTTCAGCGCTAATCCGGCCCGCTCTGGTCCAGCCCAGCGAGAAAGGTCACACGCCAGCCCGCAGTGTCGTTTTCCGCCAGCAACAGGACCCGGCGCGGGTAAACATCCCATTGCGTGACCTGCACCACATAATGCCCCGGCCCGGAACGGCTCACGGCGTAGGGCGTGTAACCGGCTTCCTGACAGGCCTGGACGACAGTCCGCAGCTCCGCCGCCAGACCCGACGAGGGAAAGCCCTGGGCCAGAACCTGCTGAACCTCCCCGGTCAAGGCGGCGGCGCGCTCAAGCTGCCCAACCTGAAAGGCCTGCAGGCCCTGTTTCAGCAGCAGTTCCAGGGTCACCGCCTCGGCGCTCTGCGGCGCGCGGACAAAGTCCGTGGTAAGTTGCCGGGATTCGGCTAGCTGCACATCGTACAGCACGCCGGTGAGATAGTAAGCCACCGGATCATAGGCCTGCTGATAGGCGCGCAGGGTGTCGAGCAGGGCTGTTTCGACGTGCAGGGCCTGGGCCAGGCGCTCCTGAGGCGGCTCCCGATCCGCCCAGGCCCACCAGGCGCGCTCCAGGTCCGCGACCGCGGAATAACCGAGGGCCTGCGCCCCGGCCAGGAGCCGCGCGCGTTCGTCCCTGTCTTCGCCCGACAGGGTAGCCGCGCAAAACGTGCGCAGGCCATCCCGGCCGTGAACCGCATCCACAAAAGCGACCAGTGACGCGGCTTCCAGGTAGCCGATTTCGTGTTGATGGGTGTAAAAATCCTGCACCAGGGTCTCCAGCGGAATGTAGAGGCCGGCGGCGCGCAGGGAACTGAGCAGGAAAGTACCCGGCTCGCGGCGATAGTGCCCGCCGGAAAGGTAGACCGCCAGGCCTTCCCGCACCAGGGTCAGGGCCTCCTGACAGCCCAGGGCGGCGTCAAGGCGATGGGTCAGTTCATGCTGCAGGACCAGATCGAGCTGGGCTGGGGCGTAATTGCGATCCGCGTAAGTGATGGCTATCCAGTCCGCCGTGGCATAGCCGCCCTGTCCATAGACGCGGTCGAGCAGGTAGATGTCTACGGGCGGGTTATCGGCAACGCCCAAGGCGGTGCTGATAGCCTGATAGGCATTTTGCGCCACCTCCAGAAGCATGTCCTGGTCACGCGCGGCGGCGCTGCCGCTGATAAAGTGCAGGCGCAGGCCGGGAGCTTCACGCAGCATCCAGCGCGCCTGCCGTTCGTAGGCCGAACGGGTCTCCGGATCGGCCAGAGTGACCGGCACAACGACCTCCAGGGTATCGGCTACACCGGCGTCCGGGGGCCAGGTCAGGGTCATGGTGACGGGGACCGTACCGCTGTAGGCGGCCGTATCCCAGGCCCAGATCCAACGCGCGCCCAGGGATGAACCCAGCGCCCACTGCCCGACTTCGACCTGGATTTTTTCCGAGGGAAGCGCCAGGGAGGCCGTGGCCGGACGGGAAACGCCGGGAGCCAGCTCGATACGCGCATCAAAGGTGAGGACGTCCCCGCTGATGGCCGGGTTGGGGTAGTAGCTCAGGGTGACCTGAACCGGCGCTGCTGCTGTCGCTGGGACCGTTGGAACGGTGGTGCTCGTCGTGCGTGCGGTTGGCGTGGGCTCCGGGGAAGGCATCAGAGTCTGGCAGGCCAGGAGCATGATCAGTATGAGGGCAACCGTTTGCCACTGACGCTGCCGTGGGCTTTTGCAGGATGTCTGAATGTTCATTGAAGGCTAGCTCCCGGTCTTGAAGCCAGTTTGATGGCGTTTGCTTTTCAACCCAGGCCAGAGTATAACATACTTTTGCAGTAACTGTTATCCTTTTTATGGGAAATACGTTAAACTATGGCCGACTTTCTTTATCTTACATAGAGACACGGAAACACAAATACATGGCTCTGTATGTGAATCAGAGGAAACGTCTGCCCTGTAGTCCCTTCGGGATAGGGCAGGTAGCTCGACAATGTCAGAGTGGTCGTGCGTTGTTTATCTCACCCATGCTCGCCCTGGCCTTCCCTTGTCTGCGCCGCGGGAGGGATGGGGAGAGTGTGGGAGGGGCAGGAGAGGTGACAAGCCTGAATCTAACCTTGTCGAGGTAGTATTTCGCCATGCTGATTTTCGGCGTGATGGGCGTCTGACCGGGGCTGGTCAGCTTCGGCACAACAGGTTGCTGCCGATGTGGCGCAGGATAAATCCTGCGCCACAGAACAGGATAATGAACGTTAAAAATCTAATCGGGTAGCGGCTGGCTAGTTGAATGGAAGTGGAGAGAACCCGCCCGACGATAATTCGGCGATTGAAATCGCCTCTTGGGCCTTCGGCCAACGGTCGGTCTACGCCGACTGAGAAACTAGGCGTCGGCGCAGGCCGACGCCTGGCGCCGCAGGCGCCCCGAAGCCGATTTTTAATCGGCAACGCCAGGGGGTTCGCACTGAACGGAGCTGGTGCAGGGACTTCCACCTTGGGGCTGGATAGTTTCGGCCTCCGGTGCCTTCCGCGATGGCCTGTCTCCCCATCCGCTCACCCATCACGCGACGCCGTACCTTGTTACCTGATTAAATTCTTAAAGTTCATAATCCTGTTCCACAAAACTACAAGGCTGTCTCACAACACCAGAGTCCTATGCGATCAGGCAGTAGTACTTGACCACGGTGGTTTCTAATGGTATCCTTCCCTCTACAGGACCCAGAGAGGAGAGGAAACCATGCCCAGACCAAAGAAATACCCGGTTCAGTT
>DAOTZR010000093.1:0-9685 GCA_034434315.1 Anaerolineae bacterium | reverse complement strand
CAGTGGCTTCAGATTACTGAGGCTGCCTATGCCTTGTTCCAAGCTATCGTCTTTGCATCTACCTGACTATGTCCGAACTCACGTCCGAACCCCAGTTGCCCAATCTTGACAATGGCCCTGGAGCGTTATATAATGACAACGAAGCTCCCGGTCAGCCTGCCCCACCCCCTCACTCACGACCGCAGTCGCACGTTCTTACCAACACGCCGGGATGCCCTAGAAAATGGTGCTATGCGCGATAGATGCCCTGTTGGTTTCGAAGGAGGGAGGTATGCGTCCAATCGCTTCCTGCGTTACCCTGATTCTGCTTGTGGGCTTTGTGACGGCCTGCGCCAGCCCTCCCGCGACCAGTACGCCTGCGACAACCCGACCAGCCACAACGGTTGCAGGAGCAACGCCAGCTTCCACGTCGGCGGAAAGGATCAGCGCCAGAGAGGCCGTAGCTCTGGCCTTTGCCGCTCTACCCGATGACTGGAAATCCACGGCCCAACTGGCCTTTGTGGGGCGTTATTCCAGATATTGCAACCAGGCGTGTTCTCCCCTGGTCGTGGAAGACGACCCCGGCATAGGCTCAGATGGCCGTCAGGCCCATTGGGTGGTCATCTTCGCCAGAGATGCAAGCGCCACGCCCGCCCAGCTTTTTTACGTGGAAAACGGTGAAGCCAGATTGGTCGCCCCGGATTTAGCCATCATCCGCCCCAGCGAATTGTTCCCCCTGGAAGGCTGGGTAGATTCGACCGCGATCCAGTTCCAGAAGGCGCAACCAGCAGGACTGGAACTCAGAACCGGGGCTTTCTTTGAGGGCGCGGACTCCGACCTGGCAGGCTATGCCCTGCTCTGGCTGGCCGAGACATCCTTTGGGCGCTTTGACGTATACGACGCCACAACAGGCCAGTACATCAAATCGCGGTAGAGGCCAGACCGCATCCGCTGCGGCCAGAATCATCAGAGATATGCACGACAGAGCAATCCGGTTCCTGCCTTGACGCAGGAGCCGGATTCCCCCATTCTCAAAACAGAGACTGGGTTCGACCTCCCTCACGCCCACGCGGAAGCGGGATATACTCCACCGAGGGACGCCGTTGGGCGGTCTGCGGATACAGGGCCATGATCTGGTACACCTCCCTGGGCATGGCGGTGCTCACCGGAAGGCCCATTGCGCGCGCCTCCTGAACGGTAATGGGATAATCATGGGTCCAGGTCCCGGTAGCTAGCAGCGTGGCCAGGTGTTCGGCCTGGGCCTCATCCATGTGCTTGCGCAACAACTCGACTACCGTCGCTTTCACCTGGCGGATGGCTTTTTCGGCGATATCGGCCAGGATCAGGGTCTCATCGTCAATTTCACTGATAGGCTTGCGTTCCAGCACCTTGAGCACCGAAGCGGCCGGGCGCTCGCCGAGCTGCGGATCCACCGGACCCAACACCGCGTTTTCATCCATAACAATCTCATCCGCCGCCAGCGCGATCAGCGTACCGCCGGACATCGCATAATGGGGCACAAAGACCGTTACTTTGGCGGGATGACGTTTGAGCGCGCAGGCGATTTGCTCCGCTGCCAGCACCAGCCCTCCCGGCGTGTGCAGGATGAAGTCAATGGGCACATCCTTATCCGTCATCTTGATAGCGCGCAAAACCGCTTCGGAATCCTCGATGTTAATGTAACGCACCAGCGGAAAGCCCAACAGACTCATCGTCTCCTGCCGATGAATCAGGGCAATGACGCGGCTTCGACGTTGCTGCTGGAGCTTTTCCAGCAACTTCAGACGCGCCGTATCCAGCATGCGTTGACGAATAATGGGCTGCAGAGAGGAAACTATGAAAAAGAACCACACGAGAGAGAGCGGATCCATGTCTGCCTCCTTCACCAGGGGAAATAATCATCGAAGTAGACATAGGGCGTCCGTGAGTAACGGCGTTTGAAAACGGGCAGGAGTACCAGCCCTGCGGCAAACCCTCCAACATGAGCCCACCAGGCTACCCCACCGAAAGCCTGGGCGCCGCTGACCACGCTCAGCACCCCGTTGAATAACTGGGATACAAACCAGCCGCCAATGTAAAGCAAAGCCGGGATCTCCACAAACCAGGGCCAGAAGAAAATCGGAATTAAGGTGATCACACTGGCTGTGGGGAAAAGCACCACATAGGCAGCCAGCACCCCGCTGATAGCGCCGCTAGCCCCCACGGTAGGCATAGTCGAGGTTGGATTGAACACCACGTGCGTCAAAGCCGCCCCCAGGCCACAAGCCAGGTAAAAAACCAGGTACCGTCCGCTGCCCATGCGATCTTCAACATTGTCCCCAAAAATGTACAGGGCCAGCATATTGCTGATGAGATGCGACCATCCTCCATGCAGGAACATGGACGTAAACAGCGTGAGGAAATTGTACAAATTAGGGTGCAACAAAGCACGGGCCGGTACCAGACCCCAGGTCTTGACCAGAGCATTGACATGGGGCGTGCTGGCCTCGACAAAGAAAACCAGCACATTCAACACAATCAAACTCCAGTTCACAAGCGGAAAAGTTCTAGAACGAATTGTATCGCGTAAAGGAATCATCGCTGCAGGCTCCTGGCAAAAAGCCATGTATACCATCCACATCTGTCATAGGGTATAGCCCCCGCCGATGCCGACAGAACTGCTACACCATAGCGGCCATTGATCCGCCCCAATACCATCAACAAAATCGCCGGGGCGGAAATCGGCTCATAATTTAGCCAGCAACTCGCTCTTCTTACGTTGAAACTCTTCCTCACTCAAGGCACCCTGACGCCTTAACTCATCGAGACGGGCGATGAGCGTGGGAATATCCTCCCGTACCCCCATGCCTGAATCGAGTGCCTCGCGCGCATTGAGCAGCGCCCGTTTAAATCCCGTAGGATTGGCAATGCGGCGGAACACATTACTCCCGGCCTCACTGGCCGTGAGGATTTCCACATCCCCATAATTCAAAATCCGCCCCAGGAAAGACTGCTCCAGTTTGATGTCATTCACCTTTTCCAACGAAGAATCCATCACGTGACGGTTCAACACCCCGGCGGTCTGAATCACGCGCCGATTGGTGATAATGTACTGGCGGTTGGACCAGATCAGCACATCGCGGACCAGGCTCAGGATCGGGAGCAGCAACAACAGATAGCCCAGGGCCCACACCGGCTTAGCCTCGAAGCGGGTTAGAATCAACGTGACCATCACCACAATTGCCACGGCCAGGGCAATCTCCGCCACAATCGCCCCCACCAGAATCAAAGGATGCTGGTGCGTCTTCATCAACAGCACTTCATGCTCACCCAACAGACTCTCCGCATAGCCACGACGCCGCATAGAACACCTCCTCCTTAAATAAAAAGCAGTGGAATTTACACGGTTTCCAAACGGTGCAACAGATTCTCCAGCCGCAACGGCTCCTGCGCCAGCCGTCGTGCCAGATACCGCCCTATCTGCAGCCGATAATCCTGCCCGGCAGAACCGGGTCGCAAGGCCAGAGCCTGGCGTACCGCGGCTCGGATCAAATCGTCCGCCGGCACATCCCGGCTTTCGAGCAAGCGCTCCAAAAACTCCGGCTCCTGCGTAAAAGCCGCCACCTCCCCGGTGGAACACAAAGCAATACGGCGCAGCAACATCGGCGGCTGCGGGGGCAGCCCGTGATGATAAACGCCCTGCCCATCGCGGTACCCCAACGCAATCACGCTGATTTCAACCGGCAAGAGCCGCACCTCACGTTGATCGGCAATCACCTCGCGATAAGCCGGATCATCCTCATCCAGCTTTGCCGCCAGACTGCGCATGAACGGATCCGCTTCCAGCCGAATATCATACACCTGGCCAATCAGCACCGCCTGCTCCTGTTGAATCAGAGCGCGCACGAAAGCCCCAAAAGTTGGCACATCCGGCTCCGGAATAGCCGAGGCAATCACAAAACCGCGAATATCCGCCCGCAACACATTACCTACCGTGATCACCTTTTCCATACCCTACCCCTGCTACCATGTACGCCGCGCCAGCGTCGCCTTATGGCGCGCCTTTTCCGTAGGCCGGAGCTCCAAACGCTGTTGCCAGAGATAAGCATACAGAGCCTGGTCCAGACTGGCTTTATCCTCGCTGGTAATAACGGCCTGCTCATGGGCGCGCATCAACACATACGGATACCCATCAAGCAACGCCGTCTGATGCCGCAACACACCGAAAAGCGTTGGGGTGTGCTCCAGCGCCCACACCGGCAGCTCCACCCGTGCTATAACCGGATACCGGCTGCCCGCATTAAAATAACAAAAGGCAATAGCCTGGCCCTGCATTTCATGGGCGCGGGTGGTAGCGGTGCAGCGCTTAAACCACGGCGTGCGTGCGCCGGGGGGCAAATGGCTGGCCAGCACATCCACATCATGCAAATCGGGGGGCAGGGTGATGGCGACCGCATCCCCGGCTGGCTCACCCGCACCAGAAGACAAACCCAACAGCTTAAGCAGAGGCGCCCCGCTTGGCCGTTCGACATAGCCCACGGGTACACCGCCCGCCGTCTGAATCTGCGCCAGCGCTGCCAGATAACGCTCAAGCAGCGCATCTTCCCCCCGCCCAGGCCACACCAAAGGACCATCGCTCAAAGCGTAAACTACGGGGACCTCAGGGTAGACAGCGCGCGCATCGGCCACCTTCCGCGCCAGATATTCCAACTCCAACACCAGACGCTGCAACCCGATTTTCTGCGGGCTGATGAGCCAGTCATGCTCATCATACAACTCATGCGCCTCATAATGCAACTCCGCCTCCCCATCGGCCTGCGGTGGGGACCCATCATAGCGGAAAAGCAAACTGCCGACTTGCAGAACATAGTAAGGCACAGGCGCATGGCGATCAGGCATAATTTGCGAGCCGTCCACACCCAACACCACCGTCCCGAACGGCGGAACAGCTTCTGCGCTGAGCACAGTGCCCGGCGCATCATCACCGAGGGGGATGGCCCCATCCCAATCAGGCCCCGCTTGCCGTATTCGTTCGCGCAGCACACCCGCCGATGGCGCCTGACGCAAAAGCAGCCGGACCCGCTGAGCCGCTTCCTGATGCTGTTGCCACCGCGTCCGGGCGTGAACTGTGAGGGTCTCCAAAGCTTTTCCAAGTTGCTTGATGTGCAGCATAACCCTATTATAGCCAGATACCCCGGAGAGTCCAAGCGCACATCTCCGCCCCACCGAGACCGCGAGACCGCCGAACTGGAGCCGTCGGCCTGGGTGTGCCAGCCTCTGGCCGACATTCTGGCGGCATGTAGCAGGGAGGTCAGTTAATGCGCCACTCCTGGCTCAATTTCCTGGGCTGTAAGCCACTCAGACCACTCATCAAGGCGTTCTGCCAGCGTCAATGCTCAGCCTGTGTGCTCCCTTCGCAGACGTTTGACTTTGTCCCTATTTATGGCATAATCGCCGCCAACGGCGATGATGGAGACGAGTAAGCACGGTGATGGGTCACAGCGAATTCGGGATGGTGTGAGCCGAATCCCCGCTCCCGGGCCGAAAATCCCTCCGGAGCTGCCCGCCGAAATCGCCAGGCGAAAGTAGACCGGGCCGGGATCGCCTCCCGTTATCCAGGCGCGGCAGTGTTAGCTGCCGAAAGAGAGGCTTCCTACAGGGAAGCAATCAGGGTGGTACCGCGAGAGTTGTTGCTCCCGTCCCTGAGGGGATGGGAGCATTTTTATTTGGCCTGGCTCAAATGCGCCATAATCCAAAAAGGAGATGAGACTATGGCATTTAAACCCGTCAGCACACAAGTTGATTTTATCGCACAAGAACATGACATCCTGAACTTCTGGCGCGAGACACGCGCCTTTGAAAAACTGCGTCAGCTTCGGGCCAACGGACCGCGCTGGTCCTTCATTGATGGCCCCATCACCGCGAACAACCCCATGGGCGTCCATCACGGCTGGGGACGCAGCTACAAGGACCTGTGGCACCGGTTCTGGGCCATGCGCGGTTATCAAACACGCTACCAGAACGGCTTCGATTGCCAGGGCCTGTGGGTTGAGGTCGAAGTCGAACGCGAAAAGGGCTTTAAATCCAAGCGCGACATCGAAAGCTACGGTCTGGACCGTTTTGTGCTGGATTGTAAGGCGCGCGTGTTACGTCAGGCCGCCCGCCAGACCGAACAATCCATCCGCCTGGGCTACTGGATGGACTGGAACGACCCCAATACCCTGCGGATGTTGGCCGACAAGTTGCAGGAGAATCCGCGCCAGGAAGTGACCATCCAGGGGCCACAGGAACCGGTCACCGGTCCCGTGGAAGAGATCGTCGGACGCCTGGGCATGCCCGAAATCGGCGGGTCCTATTTCACTTTTGCCACCGAAAACAACTACACCATCTGGACCTTCCTCAAAAAAGCCTGGCAAAAGGGCTGGCTCTATCGTGGACACGACGTCATGCCCTGGTGTTCGCGCTGCGCCACCGCGCTCAGCCAGCACGAAATCGTCACCGATGGCTACCAGGAACTCACCCACGATGCGGTTGTCCTGCGCTTCCCGCTCCATGGCCGGGAACGCGAAGCCCTGCTGGTGTGGACAACCACCCCCTGGACCCTCACGAGTAACGTTGCCGCCGCGGTTGGCCCCGACCTCACCTACGTCAAAGTCCGCTCCGAACGCGACGGCTGGACTTACTACCTGGCCGAAGGCACCCTCAAACAGGTGCTGAAAGGCAAATACGAAATCCTCGAGCGGCTCAAGGGCGAGCAACTGCTGGGCTGGACCTACAGCGGCCCCTATGACGAGCTGCCCGAAGTCCAACGGCGCAACGTCCCCCAAATGCACCGCGTCATCCCCTGGGAAGAAGTAGGGGAAGCTGAAGGTACCGGCATCGTCCATATCGCGCCGGGCTGTGGTGCGGAGGACTTCCAGTTGGGTCAGACCTTTAACCTGCCGGCCCTGGCTCCCCTGGATGAGGAAGGGCACTTCCTCGAAGGCTTCGGCTGGCTCTCCGGACGCGACGTCCTGGAAGTGGCTCCGGACATTTTCCGGGACCTGGAAGCCAAGGACTTGCTCTATCGGGTGGATCCCTACACGCACCGCTATCCGGTTTGCTGGCGCTGCGGTACCCCGCTGGTCTTCCGCCTGGTGGATGAGTGGTTCATCAGCATGGGCGAACTCTACGATAAACCCCGCGAAGAGGTGACGCCGGAGGAAAAGGCGCGCAGCCTGCGCTATCAGATTATGGACGTTGTGGACCAGATCCAATGGATCCCCGAATTCGGCTACGAACGCGAAATGGACTGGCTGCGCAACATGCACGACTGGATGATCTCCAAAAAGCGCTATTGGGGCCTGGCGCTGCCCATCTGGGTGTGCGACAATCCCGATTGTAACCACTTCGAGGTTATCGGCGACGGCAACGAGCTGCGCGAAAGGGCCATTGCCGGTTGGGAGGAGTTTGAAGGGCACACGCCCCACCGCCCCTATGTGGACGCGGTCAAAATCGCCTGCCCGGTCTGCGGCAGCAGCATGACGCGCGTCAAGGATGTGGGCAATCCCTGGCTGGATGCGGGCAGCGTGGCCTATTCCACCCTGCAATACCGCACCAACCGCGACTATTGGGCCCAGTGGTTCCCGGCCAACTGGATCAGCGAAAGCTTCCCCGGCCAGTTCCGCAACTGGTTCTACAGTCTGATCACCATGAGCACGGTCTTTGAGAACCGCCCCCCGACCAAAATCGTGCATGGCTATTCCACACTCCTGGCCGAGGATGGCCGCCCCATGCACAAGTCCTGGGGCAATGCCATCTGGTTTGACGACGCCGCAGAAAAAATGGGCGTGGATACCATGCGCTGGCTTTACGTCAACCAGAAACTCGATCAGAACCTGTTGTTCGGCTACACCCGCGCCGATGAGACGCGCCGCCGCTTCATCATCCCCCTATGGAACGTCTACGCCTTCTTCGTCACTTACGCGCGCATTGACGAGTGGACGCCGGAACGGCCAGGGACGCCGGAAGCGCTGACCCTGCTGGATCGCTGGATTCTGGCCCGGCTTAAGCAAACCGTTGCCGCGATGCAGGCCGGTTACGAAAGCTACATCCCGCTCGATATTGCCCAACCGGCAGAAGCCTTCCTGGACGACCTGAGCAACTGGTACGTGCGGCGCAGCCGGCGTCGCTTCTGGACCGCGCGGGGCAGCAGCACCAACGCGGATGCCGATAAGGATGCAGCTTACACCACGCTCTACACCGTGCTGGTCACCTTCATCAAGGCCCTGGCCCCGGTCTTGCCCTTCATCACCGAGGCTATGTACCAGAACCTGGTTCGCAGCGTAGACCCCGCTGCCCCGGAAAGCATCCATCACTGCCTGTGGCCAGAGGTGGCGCCCCTCACCGAAGAGGAGCAGGAGCTGATTGACACCATGGCCGCGGTGCGCCTGGCGGCAACCCTGGGGCACTCCGTGCGGGCGACGAACAACCTCAAAGTACGCCAGCCCCTGCAGCGCGCCCTGATTGCGGCCGATCCGCGCAAACGCGCTGCCCTCGCCGGTCTTCTGGACATCCTGGCCGACGAACTCAACGTCAAAGCCGTTGACTTCGTGCAGGAAGAGGGTGAGCTGGTCACCTACACCCTGTTGCCCTTGAACAAAGTCCTGGGGCCGAAGTTCGGCAGCCGCTTCCCGCTGGTGCGCAAAGCGCTGGCAAACCTGCCGGCAGCGGAAGCGGTGCGCCAGCTCCATGCCGGCGCCCCCATCACGCTCACCCTGGGGGACGGCACCGAGGCCCAACTGGCACCGGACGAGGTACTCATCCAGTCGCAACCGCGCGCAGGCTATGGCGTAGCCGGCGAAAGCGGCCTGGTCGTAGCCCTGGACACAACCCTCACGCCGGAACTGATCGCCGAAGGCCTGGCGCGCGAGGTCATCCGCCGTATCCAGGATCTGCGCAAACAGGCCGACTACAACCTCACCGACCGCATCATCGTGCGCTACCGCGCCGCAGCGCCCCTGGCCGATGCCATCGCCCACTTTGAGGCGATCATCCGCACTGAAGTGCTGGCCGAGCGTCTGGAAGCTGTAGCCGAGCCTCAGGGCGATCAGATGCTCACGGATAAGGTGGATGGGCAGGAGCTGACCCTCGCCGTCCAGCTTGCCTGAGCTGACAGAGATCGGACGCCATCAGGCCGGCACCGGTTTTAACGCAATCCGGGGAGCTTTGGGTCGGCCCCAAAGCTCCCTTTATCCAATAGCACTAAGATTTGGGCGCAGCCAGGCTTGCCGACAACAAGAGGTTGCACTTTACCAGCTCCAGGCGCCCGTCACGGGGCGGTCGGTCTACGCCGACCGGGTCAGGTTTCGGCGCGGATTTCGGTGATTGATGGTAACTGCCTACCGCTTTGTTTACCGGACTTTACGCTTTCGGTCGTCTTACCCCTCTCACCCCCAAGCCTCCGCTCTCCCCTTGATAAGGAGAAAGCAGGAGCTTTAAAGATGGGTTTTGCGGGCGGGTTCGCCGCCCGCAAAACCCATGCTTAATACCCTGGGGGTCAGAGGGTGAGGTGAGGGTCAACATCAGTGCCTACAAGCATCCAGAACTATTCGTGTTGAAAACAATAAAATTTAGTTAACAAGGTGTTAGTACTTGACCACAGGGATTATTGCGGATATAACCGCTGGAGCCTGGTTCGGGCATCTGCGGTCGTGAAGCGCCAATCCACCGTCGCTCTGACAGCATT
>DAOTZR010000092.1:0-32873 GCA_034434315.1 Anaerolineae bacterium | reverse complement strand
ATGGGTTTTGCGGGCGGCTTCGCCGCTCGCAAAACCCATTTCTCCCAAGTTGGGAGAGGAGAGGGGGTAAGGGCGTGAGGTGAGGATCAAAGTCAGCGCCATCAGGCATCCAGGCCTATTCGTGTTGAAAACAGCCAAATTTAGTTTAACAAGGCGGCTGTAGTTACCGACTATCCATGATTGCTAACCTTTCTCCAGTATGGTATAATCGCCCTGGCTTATGTAAATTTTCATGTTGAGGATAATGAGGTAAGCACGTGTTTAATCCGTTGGAAGCCTTGATGGGCCTGTTTTCCCTGGATATGGGGATTGATCTGGGGACGGCCAACACGCTGGTTTATGTGCGCGGGAAGGGTATTGTGATCAATGAGCCTTCCTGGGTAGCCCTGGATGCGCGCACCCGACGCCCTTTAAAAGTGGGCGCCGAGGCAAAAGAGATGGTCGGGAAAACCCCTACCAACATTATTGCCGTGCGTCCGTTGCGCGATGGCGTCATTTCGGAATTCATCCTCACCGAGGAGATGTTGCGCCAGTTCATTCAGAAGGTCCATCAGAAACTGGCCATTCGTTTTCCGCGTCCTCGCGTAGTCATTGGCGTGCCGAGCGGCGTGACCGAAGTGGAAATGCGCGCGGTCAAGGAAGCGGCGTTGAATGCCGGCGCCCGTCAGGCTTATCTGATTGAAGAACCGATGGCGGCAGCGATTGGGGCAGGGCTGCCCGTAACCGAGCCGCAGGGTTCGATGGTGGTGGATATTGGCGGCGGTACTACCGAAGTGGCGGTTTTCGCGCTCAGCGGCATCGTCATCAGCCGCAGTATCCGCATCGCGGGCGATGAATTGGATGAGGATATCGTCAATTACGCGCGACAAAAGTACAATTTGGCTATCAGCGAGCGCATGGCCGAACGCCTGAAGATCAACATCGGTTCGGCCTATCCCCTGCCCGAAGAAAAGACCATGATAATGCGCGGGCGTAATCTGGTCACGGGTCTGCCCGAACAGATTGAGGTCAGCAGTATCGAAATCCGCGAAGCTATCTCCCGTTCGATTAACGTGATTATCGAACTGGTGCGCAATACGCTGGATGAGACTCCTCCGGAGCTTATCTCAGACCTGATCGAAACGGGCATTGTCCTGACAGGCGGGGGCGCTCTGCTGAAAGGGCTGCCGGAACGCATCGAGGAAGAGGTGCACATCAAGGCACGGCCGGCGGAGGATCCGCTGACCTGTGTGGCACGCGGCGCAGGGGCCGTGTTAGAGCACTTTGATGTCCTGGAACGCACCCTATCCATTGAAGATTGGGAGGGCGGTGGCTCGGCGGCCTATTAAACGCGAGCCTGTGAGGTCAAAGCTCAAAACCTGGCCATGAAACCTTTACAATCAAACTGGGTTCCTTACGCCCTGCTGCTGGGAGCGTTATTCCTGGTCGTGCTGGATGTGGCCGGGTTGCTCGCGCCTCTGCGCACCGGCGCAGATTATATTATCGCTCCCATCGGTAAGGTCCTGGCCGGTCTGATTGACCAGGTGGGCGGATTGTTCAAGACAGTCCGCGACGTGCGCGCTTTGCAAGCACGATTGAGCGAATTGCAAAGTCAGTACAATGCGCTGTTGGTGGAAAATGTGCGCCTGCGTAAACTGGCCGCGGACAACGAGGCCTATCGCCAGGCGCTTAATTTTGCCGCGGAAAACCCAACCTACGCCTTTGTGGGCGGCGATGTGATCCAGTACGGCTGCCAGCTCTATACCTGTGCCCAGGTGATCGGCAACGATACCCATCCCTATTTACGCTATTTGATCATCAATGCCGGGGCGCAGGCGGGTCTGGCACGTGGGATGCCGGTCGTAAGCAGCGGCGGGGTAATGGTGGGACGCATCGTCCGCGTGACACCGCACCTGGCCTATGTCCAGCTCATCAATGATCCGGGCAGCAGCGTAGCCGCTCAGTCCCTGGATACGCAGGCGGCGGGGCTGGTGAAAGGGACCGAAGACGGGCAGTTGGTCATGACCGAGATTCTGCCCGAAGAAACCGTCAATGTTGGCGATCTTATTGTCACTTCTGGCCTGGGCGGGCTGTTGCCCAAGGGGCTGGTGTTAGGGCAGGTGGAAAAGGTCACGTATCAGGAGGCCGATTTGTACCAGACTGCCACCCTGCGCCCCATTGTTGACCTCGACCGGTTGGAGCTGGTCCTGGTGATCACCGAATTTGACCGCACACCTCTGTTGGAACTGGAAGAGACGCAGCCATGATTGTTTACCTGGGCCTGCCCTTACTCATCACCGGAGCCGCGTTGCAGAGTATGACCCTGGAGCGCCTGCATATTCTGGGGGGGCGTCCAGATCTGGTGTTGCTGCTCGCCCTTTCCTGGGGGGTCATGCGCGGCTTACAGGAGGGGATGCTCTGGGCCTTCGTGGGAGGACTATGCCTGGATGCCCTGTCGGCGGCGCCTTTTGGGCTATGGACGGTGACCCTCACCACTCTGGCCTTCATCGCCAATCAGCCCTGGATGGCGTCCCTGGGACCAACCGTCATTCGCCTGACCCTGATCGGCCTGGTCGGGACGCTGTTGGCGCATGGGATGCTCATCCTGTTGGGAAGCATGATAGGGCTGCCCCTCAATTTGCATGAGGCCGTCAATCGCATGCTGGCCTCGGCCCTCTTGAACCTGATCCTGGCCCCCTTTATCTACCGCTTCCTGCATGGTTTCCATGTAGCTTTTCCGGCCTGAGCCATGGCTAAGAGTTGGATTCAGGAACGCCTCCAACGCCCGCAGGAGCGCCCCCGAACCTGGATGATGGAGATTCCGCGCCTGTTTATCCTGGGCTGGGTGTTCATGGGCATTTTTGGCATCTACATCATCCGCCTGTGGCAGTTACAGATCCTCGAAGGGGGATCGTTCCAATCGCAGGCCGCGGCGCAGCAATACAGCGTAATTCCGCTCTCGCCGCAGCGCGGTGTCATTTTTGACCGCAATGGTCAGCAACTGGTGCGCAATGTGGCGGCTTACAACATCATTGTCACGCCGGGTGAGTTACCCGAAGACCCGGAACAGGAGCGCGCTGTGCTCGTGCGGCTGGGGACGATGATTGCTATGCCTTACGAAGAGCTCCTGGCCAAGGTTGACCAGGGTCGAGGCCGACCTTATACCCCGCTGCTGGTGGCCCGCAATGTTCCCCGCGAAAAAGCGCTGCTGGTAGCGCAGGAGAGCCATATCACGCTGCCGGGTGTGCGCGTGGAAACGACGATCCGGCGCAGCTATCTTACCGGCCCCTTGACCGCACAAATTCTGGGTTACATGGGTCCTATCAGCGCCGAGGAAGCCGAAGCTTACAAGGCGCTGGGCTACGATCCAAACACGGATCTGGTAGGCAAGGTAGGCATTGAGGCCATCGCCGAAAACAATCTGCGCGGTATTCCAGGGCGCAAGGTGGTCGAGGCCGATGTATTGGGACGCGAGCTGCGCGTTCTGGATGTGGTCGAGCCAGTAGTCGGGGATAATGTCTACCTCACCCTGGACACCGGGCTTCAGCAGGTGGCGCAGGAAGCTCTGCAACAGACCCTCGATGCTCTGGGCGGCAATCGGCGCGGAGCGGTGGTGGTACTCGATCCGCGCACGGGGGAGGTGCTGGCGCTGGTAAGCCTGCCGACCTACGACAACAACCTGTTTTCGCGCGGCATCACGGCCAAAGAATATCAGGCGCTGCTGGATGATATTCACAATCCGCTGCTGAATCACGCCATTTTCGATGCAGTTCCGCCTGGCTCCACATTTAAGATCGTGACCTCCTCAGCCGCCTTGCAGGAAGGCGTCATCGCCGCCTGGGAGACACTGTTTTGTCCGGGCACAATCAAGTTACCCAACAAGTTTGCCCCCAACGACCCCGGCCTGGCTCAGACTTTCTATTGCTGGAATCGGGCCGGTCACGGGTGGGTCAATGTGTATGAAGCTCTCGCCCAGTCCTGTGATATTTATTTTTATAAGGTTGGAGGCGGCTTTGAGGAAGCCAATTTGCAAGGTCTGGGTGTGAAGCGTCTGACAGAATACGCCCGGATGTTCGGTCTGGGAGAGGTCACCGGGATTGACCTGTATGGCGAGTCCTCCGGTCTGGTGCCCGATGATCGTTGGAAACGCCTGGTGTACCAGGAAACCTGGTCCACGGGTGACACCTACAACCTTTCGATTGGCCAGGGGTACCTGACAACAACCCCGCTGCAGATGGCGAATGTAGCCGCTGTGATCGCCAACGGCGGCAAACTGTACCGGCCGCAGCTTATCCACCACATCGTAGACGTAGAGGGCAACCTGATCCGCAACTTTCAGCCGGAGCTGATCCGCGAGGTACCGCTTTCACCGGAGGTAATTGCGACGGTACGGACCGGCATGGAGATGGCAGTAAGCGAAGGTACAGCCTGGCGCACGCGCCTGCCCGATGTGCGCATAGCCGGTAAAACGGGGTCGGCGGAATATTGTGATAACCTGGCGATCAAGGCCGGCCTGTGTCCGGTCGAGCCGGGGCAGACCCTGCCCACCCATGCCTGGTTTGTGGGATTCGCGCCGGTCGAAGCCCCAGAGCTGGCCATTGCGGTGTGGGTATACAACGGCGGCGAAGGGTCCAGCGTGGCTGTCCCGATCGCGAAACAGGTCTTCGAGTTCTACTTCCAACGCCAGGCCGACGAGCTGAATACGCCGACGCCAGAGCCGTAGCTTTGATGAGATGTCCTTGTATTCCAACAAACAGCCCGGCCTTCAAACAAACCGGGCTGTTTGTTGTTATACGAGTGCGCCACGCTCACTTTACTTCAGGTACTGCCTCAAATTTACTACTTGCCTGAAGTTAGCCCACATTGTGCGCCAGTTATTGACCTTGGACTTTCCACTCAGGCGAGGACGAACTTCCGTGGGGACACTTTTAACACGATAGCCAGCTCGCACTACACGTAATATAAATTCCATCAAGACCGCCCAACCACGCCCCGTGGATTGTAATTGAAACTGGTCTAACAAATCACGACGGAACATAACAATCCCTTGGAATTTTGGGAATGGACCCAAGATAAGCCGATACAACTGGCGTTCCATCCATGATAAAAATTCAGCTACCCAGGAGCGTTTACGCTGAGGGAGGTATCCTAACACCATATCAACTTCAGATGTATATGCGAAAAATTGTTGAATAATTGTCGCAGGGAACTGGCCATCAGCCGGGAAAAACGTAACCCATTGACCACGAGCCTGGGCAAATCCAGTACGGTATACACCGCCCAACCCCAAATTTTGCGAGTGACGAACGACCTTTATCGCAGGCAACTCGCTTTGTAAGCGGTCAACTAGCTCGCTTGTGCCATCTGTACTCCCATCGTCAATGATGAGAATCTCATAAGTGGTACGAAGTTTTTTCAAAACCGCCTCTATCTCACGTACCACCGTTTCCAGATTGGCCACTTCGTTGTAAGCCATGATGATCACAGAGATGTCCACACAATTCCACCTATCAGGGTCTAACGCATTCTTAAAAGCCGCGCAGGTACTCCACCAACAATAGCGTAAGGCGGCACATCGGATGTAACTACCGCTCCAGCAGCGACTTGGGCACCACGTCCCACAGTTACACCTGGTAATAAAATGGCTCCGACTCCAATGTCAGCACCGTCTTCAATGATAACTGGCGCAAAGTTGATAGGGCTGTGCAAAATCGGCCTGTCTCGATCGCTCAAATCATGCATCGAGGTAATGATTTTCACTCCTGGGCCAATACCTACATTGCGGCCAATCGTAAGCCCACCAGCACTGTGGAAAAAACATTGCTGCCCAATCCAGGTACCTGAACCAATGCACATTTTGTTTTTATAATACCCCTTCAATATCGTGTAGTGCCCCACGTACACGTTATCACCAATTTCAATATTTTCAGGATGAAATACAAGCACGCCGGTCTCAAAAACCACACCTTGTCCTAAGTGTGCAAATTGCTCTGGAGAAAATTCACCTGTACCGTGACTTTTCACGCTTTACCTCCTGCTATAGTTGCACACAAAGCCGTAACAACCTGCCTCTGCTCGTTTTCCGTCAAAAGCTCATGCAAAGGCAACGTTAAAGCACGGGCAAAAACGTCATCCGTCACCGGAAAATCACCAGAGCGATAACCATATCGGGTTCGATAATAGGTAATCATCGGGATGTGCCAGGTCCCCAGAGTCGTCTCAATTCCCTGAGATCTCAGGCTTTGAATCAAATCTGCGCGTCGAGAAGCCCAGTCTGATGGAATTAAGACAACATACGATTGATAAGCAGGATGATGTCCTGGGGCAACTGCCGGTGGAACAACTGGAGTATCGGCCAGCCAGGCATTATAGCGCGCGGCGCGCTCTCGCCGCGCAGACAGAACGCGATCAAGCTTAGCCATTTGGGTAAGCCCCAAAGCTCCTTGAAATTCTGTTAACCGGTAATTGAAACCTGGTGTCAAAAATTCTGGCGCGGGGGCAGCGGGATCCAACCCGTGATTCCGTAACATCCTGACCTTGTGGGCCAGAACAGGATCATTAGTAACCACCATTCCCCCTTCGCCAGTAGTGATGGCCTTACGGGGATGAAAACTAAAACACCCCATACGTCCCCAGGTACCGGCATGTTGCCCTCCAAGGGTAGCCCCCAAAGCACATGCGGCATCCTCCACCACCGGGAGGTTATACCGATTGGCGAGCTCCATGATAGCCGGCATATCAGCCAGTTGTCCAAAAACGTGTACAGGTAGAATGGCTTTTACCCGTCGGGCAACCTCCGGATTCGCCATCAAACGCTCCAAGACACCAACCAGGCGTTCAGGATCCATGTTGAATGTATCAGGGTGAATATCCACAAAAACCGGTTGTGCTCCACACAACTCCACGACGTTGGCCGTCGCTGGCCAGGAATAGGCTGTGGTCACAATGATATCACCCGCTCGCACATCTAGTGCCAGAAGTGCCAGATGCAAGGCCGCTGTGCAATTACTTACAGCCACAGCATATTGCACGCCAAGGTAATCCGCCACAGCTTTTTCAAAAGCCGCCACCTGAGCTCCCTGGACCAGGAAGCCCGATTTCAGAACGCTTAAGACAGCTTCAAAATCGTCTTCGGCAATAGACGGAATTGTTAAACGAATCATAGATGCCTCCGATAGTACTCTGCCGTGCGCAAAATACCTTCTTCCAGGTCCACCTGAGCCTCGAATCCGAGAATCTCGCGGGCTTTGCGCACGGAGGGAATACGCAATTCAACGTCAGCGTAATCCTTGCGCGTAAATACAATCGGCGACTGTGAATCTAAAACACGCACGATAGTGTTGGCCAGGCCGTAAATTGTGGTCACGGCACGCTGATTGCCGATGTTGAAAGATTCACCCACGGCTTTGGGATGGACCATTGCTGTCAACACCCCATTCACCATATCATCTACATAACACCAGGCACGAATCTGCGTACCATCACCATGAATTTCCAGCGGTTCGTTACGCAATGCGCGCCGTACAAAGGTATGAATCGCTCCCTCTCCTACCTGACCAGGGCCGTAGACATTGAAAGGCCGAAGAACAGTTGTAGGCAGACGTTTCTCCTGATAGTAAGCGATGGCCAGGTGTTCCTCTGCCAGCTTGCTTACCGCATATGTCCAGCGCGCCTCTCCCACTTTACCAATCACTGTATTGTCACTTTCATCTGAGCGAAAGGCCTGCTGTCCGAAAACTTCACTGGTTGAGAAACACACCACGCGCTCGCAATGGGGAAGTTGCGCTGCCGCTTCCAAAACATTGGCCGAGCCGATCATATTAACACGCATGGTGCTCACCGGGCTCTTAATGACTGTGTCAATACCAGCTATTGCAGCGCAATGTACAATGATATCTGCCCCTTGCATAGCCTCGCGCAACGCGGTGAAATCTAACACATCACCCTGAACCAGGGTAAGATTGGGATGGCCAAAACAGCTTCTGTCTTTTAATGCGTTACGCGCCAGATTATCGTAAACGATAATTCGATTGGACTCAACCAAACGTTCAATGATGGCCGACCCGATAAATCCCGCTCCGCCAGTGATAAAAATGGTTTTGTTCTGAATTTCCATAGTTACTCCCCCAAACAAAAAATTTTTTTGTGGTTTGCGTGCCGATCTAGCCTATCCATCATGAGCATTTAGTTTCCAGCTCAGCCAGGGCTGAAGCCAGAGACTTTTCACTCACCCTCATCTGTCATACGCCGCAAACGGACCAGGGATAAATTTTCACGCACCAGCGTCCATCCGCCAAGCCCTATAATTAAAGCGATGTTAAGCGCGTGTGTTGCTATAGCATAAGCGGCAGTGACATTGGTATCGGGTACCCAATGGGACAGAGATTGCATAGCCAGCCAGTGGTAAACGCCAATAGCCCCAGGTGATGATGGAATCGCACCACCCAGGTTAACCATAGCCAATACCCACAAACCTGCATACCAGGGACCCGGTATATGAAAGGCTCTCACATAACAAATGGTCCACAATCCGGCGCTAGCCCAGGCCAGCAGCGAAAATCCTACCGCCGTTACAAGCTGACGAAAGTTCCGCAACGCCTGTCCCCCTTGCGCAAAACGCTCCGTCAACCCCAGTGCGTAGTCCACCGGACGGCGCGGCACAAAACGCGGCAGGCGGGCAACGAGTCCAGGCAGGTGCTGGTGATGATATACCAGGAGCGTCAATAATACCAGCGCCCCCAAAGCGCCACCGGCAAATAGCCGTATACTGAGCCGCACAACCGGTGTAAACTGAATCACAAGCGAAAGTGCCAGCGCCAGCACCAGGATCACGCTGATGTCCAACAGACGCTCCAACACGATGCTGCCCAGCACCAGGCTCGCACTGACCTGGCGTTTGCGTCCGAAAAGTGCCGCGCGGGTCACATCCCCTAAGCGCAGTGGCAACACCGTGTTGGCAAGGTACCCAATCATCACGTAAGAAAACGCGGTAGCAACAGGCAACTCATCCGCTGCTGCAAGCAACACCCGCCAGCGCACCGCGAACAGGCCATAAGTCAACCCAGCAAATGCCAGTCCTGCCAGCAACAAGCGCACGTCGCATTGCGCGACGGCGTTGAACGCCTCACGCCAGTGCACCTGACGCATCGCCAGGTACAAAAACACGGCGCTGACCCCGATGCCAGGCACAGAACGCAGGTAAACTCGTCTGGATTGCATTGTCATGGATCCCCCAACAGGCGGTAAACGCGAATCTCGCCGTACCGGGGGCTGTACCACCGCGTCAACAGCGTCGCGCGTCTCACCAGATAGGATTCTAATTCAGAGCGGGGTAATATCAAGTATTGACCATAAGCCGAGTGACCAGGCTGGTCGCTCAGGTGATTATCCAGGTCCGTATCCATCACAAAAATATCAGGGCGCAGAGCGGCGAAGGCATCCGCCACGCTCGCGCCAGGGACATAACGGCGGTAGTAAATCAGCGCTTCCCAGGAATAATACGGATGATCATACAATCCAAACCAAAACGCTTGCGGACCGAGAACCACGTCATCAGGGACGATAACCTGATTAATAGCCGCCTGAGCCTGACGGTAATCGGCAAAAGCATCGAAAATAAGATAGGCCAGATTCGCCGTAACGCCGCCTGCCAGCCAACCGACGCCGAGTGCCAGGGCCACATAGTCACGCGGATGGGACAACCAGGAGCAGCGTCCGATTCTGGCCGTCAGCGCAGCGAACGCTACATCCAGGGCAGGGATGAACAAGACGCTATAGCGGTCGGGCAAGTGATGCCGCAGCACCAGAGTCACGCCCAGAAGCATTATTCCGTGAAGGAGCAGCGCTCCGCGTTCTGCACACGCTAATCCACTCCGACACACTCCTATACCCCACAACAACAGCAATGCGCCAATCCAGACTGGCGATAGGACCAGCGTTGCCGTCGCCGCGCAAAGCCCCCAGAGCGTTGTCCGTGCCCATTTTTCCGAGGGAGCGATAGAAGATGTAGTGTCTAACGTTTTTAGCACCCAGGCGGCAGCCACCAGATCCAACGTGGGGGTCAGGTAAATGGCGTAATAAAAATTCTTGTTTCTTATCAGCAATCCAAAAGCCAGCAGCGTTGCCCAGCCCAAAACCACAAGCCGTGTGTTAGACCGCGAACGATCGCGAGTGAGCGCTACCAACGCGCAAAGCGTCAACACCGTCAAAGCTGGGGAGAGCTGCAACCAAAAGATCACCAGGTCCACAAACGAGTCCAGAATGAAACGCAAATTCAAAGTCAAAAGCGGCGGCGTATGGGTGCTGGTAAATGCCAGGCGGTTGAATTCCAGAAATCCTTGCGGCGACGGCAAAATGTGCAGCACGGCATACACCACCGCCCCTGTCGCGCCACCGAGGACCCAAGCCCAGAAGTCGCGGCGACGCAGAAGCATCCGACCCGCATCCGCTAAGTAAAGCGCGCCACCCATCACCGCGTAGACGGCTCCGTGTGCATGGACTTCCACCGCGAGCCCAATACTCAATCCGGCGAGCCAGCCCAGCCCAAAACGCCGATTGACGTTGCTTGCATACAACGCCAATGCAATTGTCCCCAGGGCCGCTGCGATAATATCAGCACGACCAATGTGTGCCGAGTTGAGAAAAGCGTAGGAAGTAGCCGTGATACCCACACTCAACCAGGCAAGGCGTTTATCGGCAAAACGGGCAAGCGCGGCATACAAGGCTATCAGCAGCACCGCGCCAAAAAAGAGGGAGACTAGCCGGACGGCCAAAATCATTGGCGCGGAGAAAAAGAATAACACTACGGCGAGGATACGCGTCGGCAAAAAGGGAAAAAAGGCGCAATAACCGGGGATACGGTCAAATACCCCTGCATCCAACGTGCCAAAATTGCAGCCGGAGTGCAGAAATCCCCAGGCGCGGCTGGCACTCCAGGCTTCGTCGCCAAACGGCGCAGGATAACGCAACAAAGACCAACTATGCAATCCCAGTAGCGTCAGGCTCAATCCCCATACGAACCGACGGAACTGCGAATCGAAAGCCAGCTTTACCATTGGAACCTGTAGACAACGATTTCACCATAGCTGCTGCCACCGTCGAATTTGGCGATAACTGTGGCGTGGTCTGCCAGGTAAGTATAAAGAGGCGTGGCCGGAATTTTTAGCGCATCGTAGAAAATGTACTCTTTATCTGAAATGAAGTTTAGTAACTGCCCATCAATAATCAGGATGTCGGGTTGAAACACCGACAAAGCATCAATAGCCGAGGTCCCAGGTGCGTAGCGTTGATAGTAAATTAAGGATTCCCAGGAATAGTAAGTGTGTTCATAAAGCCCTAGCCAATAAGTTTGAGCGCCCATAATGGAATCCTGGGGTTGAATGACCTGATTGATACGCGCCTGAGTTAACCGGTAATCCTGTTCGTGATTATGGAGCGTCAGGGAAACCGAGAAAATCACACCGCTGATAAAACATGTGCAGAAGATAGCCACTTTCATATAGGGTTTACCATACAACACCCTCGATAAAGAGAGCAACTTTACACTGAAAGCTGTCAATAACAAGTCCAATGCCGGCATAAAAACCAGCGCATAACTCCAGAACACCGTTCGCAACAGCAGAAGGCTTATGGCTAACCCAACCCCATAAACAAGTGTAACAGGTTTGGAAAAGTTTCGACGGGGCCACAAGACTATAGCAACTGCCCAGGCGCTTAACAACAGCAGACTGGCAAGCTGCGGTAACCTGGTAGCGACCATCACCGCACACAGCAGCCATAAAACCATCCGCTGAATGAAGTCCGGAAACGATTCGGAGCGCATATCACGCCAGAGACTCAACACTAAAAAGGCGATGCTGATGTCCAAAGCGGGAGAAATCAGAATAACATAGTAGTAGCTTTTTACCCGTACCAACATCACAAATATCAGACACAGAGCTGCCGTCACCACCAACCAACGGGATCCAGCCTGTAATCTCTGGCGCTTTGAGATGATCGCACTCCATATCACCAACAGGAGGGTGGTCGCATAGAATGACACGATCAGGACTAATGTGTCCAAAACCGAATCACCTATGACTTTGAGGCTTCCGGTAAGCAATGGCGGCAAATGAGAAGCGGAGAAAGCTAACTTCATAAACGTCTGATATTCTTGCGGATAAGGGAGGATGTGAATCATTGCGTACAGCGCACCTCCCAATAAACCGCCCAGCATAAATCCCCAGAAATCACGGCGACGCCAGAAATTCAGCCGGCTATCCCAGAGATATAAAATGCCGAGCACCGGGGCATAAATCGCCGCGTTGGCATGAAACTCAAAAGCCAGACCCAGTAAAAACCCGGATAGCCATCCCACCCAGAATCTACAGCGGTCGTTGTACAAATAGAGAGCGATTGCGGTGAAACCCAGTGCGGCCACTATGATGTCGGCGCGTGCCAGATGCGCCATCCCGATGAAGGGGAGCGATAAGCCACAAATTACCAGGCTCACCAACGCCAGGATGCGCCCCTGGAGGCGATACGCAATCGCATACACTGCTCCCAACAACCCTGCGCCGGCGGCCAACGTAACCAAACGGAGGGGCCACAAAGCCGGCTGCTCCAACAATTTCAGGCTGGCTGAAAAGAGCAGGGTCGGAAATAGAGGGAAAAACGTCCAATACCCGTTGATGCGATCAAAAACACCGCTATCCAACTGTCCGAAGTTACGCCCGGTATGCAAAAATGACCAGGCCCGGCTTACATTCCAGACTTCATCCACAAAGGGTGGCGGGTAGCGCAGCAGGCTCCACAAATGAAAAGCCAGCAAGAATCCAATACAACTGAGCAAAACCCACTTAAACTTCACAGCTTCTACGCTCCCAATACGCGTGGATACCAAAAACACTATACCATCCCCACCAAAGGAGAGGAATCACCACATACCAGAGAACACTAGGGTACACAAAAAACGCTAAGGTGATAGGCGCACCGTTCCCTTCATACACTAACGCAGGATACCGCCATAGAATAAGCGTGCCGAGATTCAGCACCCCATACACCAGCCACCCGGCAAGACGAAATCGCTTAGCCTCCAGCCGAGGCAAAAAAGCAAGCGTCGCCACGATAGCGGGCAGCAGCAATACATAATCGGTGGCCCAACCATAGGATGTGGTGATGATTGAGACCAATGTGAGCCGGGGGAATTCTATGGACCAGTTCCAATAATCATGGATGCGAAAAGCGTACAACCCCATTCCCAAAGCGCCCAACAAAGAAGGCGCAACTTGTAACCATAGTTTATCCCAGCCTAGCCCCAGCCGCAACAACGTCCCCCACGTCGGGGTCAGCCATTCATCCGGAGGAAGATAGCATATGGCATACACATAGTGCACCATCAATTCCGGCTGAATGAGGAACGCTATTCCCAATTCCACACCCAGGGCTGCCAACGCGCCAGACATACAGGTGAAATTACGTTTTAACAGACTTTGTAAGACGCACACAACCCACGCTAAATACATCAAATGCGGCTTGAAGAGTGTGAGCGACAGGTTCACCCCCGCCCAAAATGGTTTTTCTTGTCGTTCAAAGTGCAAAAATCCGATACATCCCAACAACATCAACGGCGTCAAATGGCCAATTTTGAGTACCAGGATCGTAGGAATGAATGTGAAACACAACAATGGAAGCCAGAATCGCCAACGAGGAGTACCTTGATACAAGCGCCATAGCCAATCCACAGAAAAGATCAAGCCACCAAAGTTGACCAGAAACCAAAAGAACCGTGCTTGCGGGTAAGGCAGCAATCCTAGCGGGGCGACGAGAGCCAGTGTCCAGGGTGGATTCCACATCATCAATGGACGGTCTTGCATCCAACCAGCTTGCTGCTCTAAAACCCATAACTGTTGCGGGTCGTAAGGATTGCCGCCAGTCAGTGCCAGTCGCCCAGCAGCCCAATATTCCACGAAGTCGTCCACAGGAAGCTGCGGGGTCAGGCCAGTGATTAACACCAGGCTTCCCGCAACTCCTAAAACGGCCAACAGTACCAGGATAAGTTTCGTGCTATTGGTAAGCATCCACTCACACCAGGTCCCAAAACGGGACAGAAACGGGATATGAAGGCACACGCCGCCTGGCACAAACTCATAACCCACCAAGGACAGTTGGAACCGATATTACACTCCCAGGCTGTAGACTTACTCAGACCCCACCGTAGTGCAATTCGACCTGCCATATAGGAGAAAATGACAAAACCCGTTGTTTTGAGCACCAGATTAGAGCTGACGCAGTTCAGAGAAAGCCATACCATCCTCCCTACCCGAGAAGCCAGCTACCGGTAAGGCGCTCCCCTCCACACATGTGCGCTAAATGGCATGGCAATGCGCGATTGAGACGAATGGAATGATCTATCCGAAAAACTGCTCTTACGCTTGAAGCGCCGCTTGAATATTACGATGCGCGGTTCGCAACAACACACATCAGGATGAGCATCCATGCCAGGAAACACATTGCCCAGATCGTATACAACCTATTTGCAAAACGCTCGCGCTTGTTCGGCACATGTCGTAGTGTTAAGCAGCTTCTCAGCTTCCTGGGCGATGCTCATCCCTTAACTTCTTTTACTTCATCACCCCCACCCGCACATTGCGGAAGCGCGCCGGCGATGCACCATGACCGGTGTGCGCCACCTGCCCCGGCTGGCCTTTACCACAGTTCGGCGTACCCCAGACCTGCCACAGCTCCGCGTCACAGACCGCGTCGCAGCTTCCCCAAAACTCCGGGGTGATGCCGGTGTAGGTCGGGTTCTTCAGCAGACGGCTGAACTTGCCCCCCTTAATCTCATAGGCGATCTCGGTCCCGAACTGAAAATTCAAGCGCAAATTGTCAATGGACCAGGAGCGATTGGTCTCCATGTAAATCCCCTCATCGGTGTCGGCGATGAGGTCCTCAAACTTCCACGTCCCCGGTTCTATGTTGATGTTGGTCATACGGATGATGGGCAAACGGTTCCATCCCGAAGCCCGCATCGCCCCGCCGGAACGGGCCAGCGCCGGGTCCTCACCCCGCAGTTTCGCCAGCTTGACCGCGGTCTCGCGCGACGTGAGATACCCCACGAACAGCCCCTCGCGCACCAGGGGGACGCGCTGCGCCGGGACGCCCTCATCATCGTAGCCGAAGGTCCCCAACCCGCCTGGCGTCGTCGCATCGGCGGTGAGATTGACCACCTCCGAGCCGTAGCGGAACACGCCCAGCTTCTCCGGCGTGAGGAAGCTTGTGCCCGCATAAGCCGCCTCGGTCCCGAAAACGCGGTCCAGTTCGGTAGGATGGCCACAGGATTCGTGGATTTGCAACCCTAGCTGCGAACCGCCCAAAATCAACGTGGTCACTGTGCTAGGGCAGGGGTCGGCGGTGAGCAGCGCCGCCGCTTCAGAAGCGATCCGCGGCGCGTGCGTGAGGAAATCCAGTCCCTGGATGAATTCCCAACCCGCGGTACGCTGGTCGCGGAAAGCATGGGGATAGCTACGCCGCTGAATCTCGCCGTTGGCGATGGCAATGCTCATGATCACCCCGCCAGTTTCGACAATCTCCTGCTCGATCTCCGAGCCTTCCGTGCTGGCAAAATACTGCTGCTTGCGCAAAGCGACCAGATTCCCGTGCGTCACCTTGACCTGCGGCTCCTGGCGCATCAGCGCATCGGCCCGCAGCAACAAATCCAGCTTTTCTTCCAGAGGGATGCTGAAAGGATCAATCTGCACCGGCGTGCGATAAGCCCCGCGATGGACTTCGGGCGCGCCCAGATCCACTTTTTCGCGCAGGAAAAGGGCACTGGCCCGCGCAATCGCTACCGCCTGCGCCGTCACCCGCTCCACTTCCGCCCGCTCCAGGCGCGCACTGGAAGCGAAGCCCCAGGCCCCATCTACCAAAACGCGCACCCCAAAGCCGACATTTTCAACCTCGTTGGCATTCTGCACGACCCCATTATGGACCGTCAGTCCCTGTTCGCGCAGGGTAATGATGCGAATATCAGCATAAGCGGCGCCAGCGACCTGGGCCTGATTCAGGGCTAAAGCAGCTAACTCTTTCACGTGACCCTCCTGAAGGTAAGCTGAGTCAATCATAGCACAACAGAACGAAGATGCAACCCTCACCCCCGCCCGTTGGCGCAACCTGAGCCTCGCTAAGCCCCTGAAAGTAACTGCTTCCTGCTTTGTCAGCCGGGATTTCAGGCTTTCGGTCGTCTTATCCCCCCACTCCTCTCCCGATTTCGGAGAGGGCAGGGGTCAGGGGGTGAGGTGAGGGCCAAAGTCAGCGCCTCCGAGCATCTAGAACTATTCGCGTTGACAATAGCAGAATTTAGTTTAACAAGACAGCAGGTAGTTACCCCTGAAAACCAATTGCCTCCCCTCCAATTCGGACTATACTTAATAGAGAGGCAAACTTTCCTGAATTTTTATGAACCAACACGAAAGGAGCGAGAAATGCAGCGCACCACCTTTTTGAAGAATGTAGATATTTTTCTCGATATGCGCCCGGCGCATATCGAAAAACTGGCGGCAATTTGCAAGGAAGTCACATACCAGGCAGGTGAGGTGATTGTCCGGGAAAACACACCCAGCGATGAAATGTACGCCATCGTGCAGGGGGAGGTGAATATCGTCCTCGATCCGCGCACAATCGGCGGCACGGGCGAGCCTAAAATCATCGCCACCCTGCGCCGGGGTCAGACGTTTGGCGAAGTCGGACTGGTGGATAGCGGTTATCGTTCCGCTTCGGCCGTTGCCCGCACCGACAATACCCAACTGCTGGCCCTGCGGCGGGAGGAGCTGCTGCGCCTGTGTGAGGAAGATCACGAGTTCGGCTACATCCTCATGCGCAACATCGCCGCTGACCTGGCGTTTAAGATTCGCAACACTGACCTGATGGTGCGCGAAAAACTGTTCTGGGAATCACAACGCAACGCTAAATAGGTAAATAGGGGGGAGAACTATGAGTCTGCATCCTTTAGCGGGGAAACCAGCCCCGCGCGAGTTACTCATCAACGTTCCGCGTCTGATGACGGCCTATTACACCCTGCACCCCGATCCGCAGGAATCCACCCAGCGGGTCGCTTTTGGGACCTCCGGGCATCGGGGGACCTCGCTCAACGCGAGCTTCAACGAGGATCACGTCCTGGCGATTGCCCAGGCCATCTGCGAGTACCGCCAGGCCCAGGGCATCCGCGGGCCCCTGTTCATGGGCATGGATACGCACGCCCTCTCCGAAGCGGCCCACGCGACGGCGCTGGAAGTCTTCGCCGCCAACGGCGTTGAGGTGATGATTCACCGCGGCCTGGGTTACACCCCCACCCCGGTCATCTCGCACGCCATCCTCACCTGGAACCGGCGGGGCGGCCCTCAGGCCGATGGCGTCGTCATCACCCCCTCGCACAACCCGCCGGAAGATGGCGGCTTTAAGTACAATCCTCCCACCGGCGGGCCAGCGGGGCCGGAAATCACCAGCGTGATTCAAAACCGCGCCAATGCCATCATCGCTGACGGCCTCAAAGCTGTGCGGCGTATCCCCTATCATCGCGCCTTGCACGCCCCCACCACTCACGCCTACGACTACATCACGCCCTACGTGCAGGACCTCGGCAACGTGATAGACATGGAAGCCATCGCCACTGCTGACCTGCACATCGGCGTTGATCCGCTGGGCGGGTCCGGCCTGGCCTTCTGGGACGTGATTGCCGAGACCTACAAACTGAACCTGGAAGTCGTTAATCGCTATGTAGATCCCACTTTCAGTTTCATGACGGTGGACAAAGACGGCAAAATCCGCATGGATTGCTCCTCCCCCTACGCCATGGCCAGTCTGATCGCCTTGCGCGACCGTTTCGACATCGCATTCGGCAACGATCCCGACTACGACCGTCACGGCATTGTCACCCGCGCGGGCTTGATGAACCCCAATCATTACCTGAGCGTGGCCATCCAATACCTGTTCACGCACCGCCCGGCCTGGAAGGGGGACGTGGCCATCGGCAAGACCCTGGTCTCCAGCTCGATGATTGACCGGGTGGCGGAGAGCCTGGAACGCCCCCTGATCGAAGTGCCTGTTGGGTTCAAGTGGTTCGTGGATGGCCTGCTGGCCGGCACCCTGGGTTTCGGCGGGGAGGAAAGCGCCGGTGCTTCATTCCTGCGCCGCGACGGCACAGTCTGGAGCACCGATAAAGACGGTATCATCCTCGACCTGCTGGCCGCGGAGATTCTGGCCGTAACGGGCGAAGACCCGGCCCAGCATTATACCGCGCTGGAGACGCGCTTCGGCCAGACCTGGTACGAACGCATGGATGTGCCCTGCTCGCCCGAAATCAAAGCCGTCCTTACCCGTCTGAATCCGGAGCAGGTCAAGGCGCAAACCCTGGCCGGCGACCCCATCCGGGCCTGCCTCACACGCGCGCCGGGCAACGGCGCCGCCATTGGCGGCCTGAAAGTCGTCACCGACTATGGATGGTTCGCGGCACGACCTTCGGGGACGGAGAACGTGTATAAAATCTACGCCGAAAGCTCCAAAGGGCCAGCGCATCTGCAACAGATTCAAAGCGAAGCCCAAATGCTCATCGCCGCAGTACTGGAGGTATGATGACGCTTGAGTCCCTGCCCGTTTATCCCGTCTTCAAGCCCCTGACGCTGGACGATCGGCCCTTCCTGACCAGCCGCTTGTGGACCTATCGGCCAGAGGTGTCGGAAATGAACTTTACCAATCTCTACATCTGGAACTCCCAGCGCCCGGTCACCTGGACCCTGTTGGATGGCGCGTTGCTCATCCGCTGTTGCTCGGAGACGGGCGGCTACTTTTATCAGCCCATAGAAGGCGACCGTCCGCGCGCCGACCTGGTCCGGCGTATTCTGGAAGATAGCGCCGCAGCAGGCGATGCGGACCCACGCATCGCCCGCGCGGATCGCCGTTTGATCGAAGCGCTGGGCGAAGCGCCAGATCTGGAGATTGTGCCCGATCGCGACAACTTTGATTATATTTACCGGACCGAGGACCTGGCCACGCTGGCGGGACGACGCTACCACAGTAAACGCAATCACCTGAAACGCTGCCAACAACTTTACCCCGACTTGGTTTATCGCCCGCTCACCCCGGAGGACCTGGATGCCTGTCTGGATATGGCCTGTCGCTGGTGCCAGATGAAACGCTGCAGTGAGGATCTGAGTCTGCTGGAGGAAGTTTGGGCTGTGAGCGCCGCGCTCCAACATTTTACCGACCTGGGCCTCGACGGTGCCGTGGTCGAACTGCATGGACAGGTCGAGGCGTTCACTATCGGCGAGCTGCTCAATCCCACCACGGCTATCATTCACGTGGAAAAGGCCAATCCCGACATCCAGGGGCTGTACACCTTCATCAACCAGAGCTATGCGGCCAACCGCTGGCTGGGACAGTGCGAAGAGATTAACCGCGAACAGGACCTGGGGGACGAAGGCCTGCGGAAGGCCAAGGAATCGTATTATCCCGTGCGTCTGGTGGAAAAATTCACCCTGCGCTTGAAAAACCGAACCGGAGCCTCTACCACATGTTGAAATCAGGCCAGAGGTGATTTGAGAAGGGGGGAAATTTATGGGTACACCATTCGCAACCGAATTGATTGAATTGCTCAATGCAGCAGCGCCGCTCATCGAGATGGCGCTGAAAGAAGATATCGGTCCCGGCGATGCCACCAGTCTGAGCACGCTGCCGGAAGAGCTGGAGCTGACCGGACGCATTGTCGCCAAGGCACCCGGCATCATTGCCGGCTTGCCCATTGTCGAAGCGGTCCTGCAACGCGTGGATCCCCAGCTGCGCCTGACCACCTACGTCAAAGACGGGCAGAATGTGACCGCCGGCGAGCTGATCGCTGAGGTGACCGGCCCCGGACGTAGTTTGCTGGCAGCGGAGCGCACGCTGCTCAACTTCTTGCAGCGGCTTTCCGGCGTCGCTACCCTGACGGCGCAGTATGCGGATGCGATCGCCTGGACCGAGACGCGCATCCTGGATACGCGCAAGACTCTGCCCGGCTACCGGGTGCTGGATAAGTACGCTGTGCGCATGGGGGGCGGTTTTAATCACCGCCGCGGGCTGTACGATATGCTGCTCATCAAGGACAATCACATAGACGCAGCGGGCAGCATCACGCTGGCGGTCGAACGGGCGCGCCGGGCGTATCCCGACCTTCCGATTGAGGTCGAGGTGCGCACGTTGGAGGAGCTGCGGGAAGCGCTGGCCATCATCCCCCCCTTAGACCGGATTTTGCTGGATAACATGGACCTGGAAACGCTGCGCGCCGCGGTAGCCCTGACCGCAGGCCGGGTTCCGCTGGAGGCATCGGGCAATATGACGCTGGAGCGCGTCGCTGAGGTGGCCGCAACCGGGGTGAACTTCATTTCCGTCGGTGCCCTCACGCACTCGGCCCCGGCCCTGGATATCAGTATGAAGATTGTCCCGTCCCAGATCAGCCCAGAAGAACGCCTGCAGCGCCGCGCCGCCGAGCTGAAGGCGCGCCTGGGGCAACGCATCGTGATTCTGGGGCATCACTATCAGCGCGACGAGGTGATTGCCCTGGCCGATTTCCGCGGAGATTCGCTCCAACTGGCCCAGGATGCGGTCCGCACCGATGCGGAGGTCATCGTATTCTGCGGCGTGCACTTCATGGCCGAAACGGCAGCCATCCTGGCCAAACCCGGCCAACGCGTGTTGCTGCCGGAATTAAGCGCCGGGTGCTACCTGGCCGAGACGGCTTCGCGCGCGGCGGTCGAACGTGCCTGGCAACGCCTGGACGAGGCTCTGGAAGGCCAGGCCGATGCGGAGATTACCCCCATCACCTACATTAACTCGGATGCCGATTTGAAGGCTTTTTGCGGACGGCATGGCGGGCTGGTCTGTACGTCCAGCAATGCCGCGCGCGCGTTGGCCGAAGCGCTCAAACACCGCCCGCGCGTGTTCTTCTTCCCCGATCAGCACCTGGGGCGGAACACGGCGTTGAAGATGGGCCTGAAGCCGGAGGAGATCCTGGTGTGGACGCCGGGCCGCACGGCGGAAGCCATCCGCGCCGCACGCGTCATCCTCTGGCCCGGCGCGTGCAACGTGCATCAGCGTTTCACGCCGGAGGACATCGCTCGCGTGCGGGAGACGTATCCCGGCGTGCGCGTCATTGTCCATCCCGAATGCAAGCACGAGGTTGTGGCCCTGGCCGACGATGCCGGCTCAACGTCATACATCATCAAACAAGTCCGGACGGCACCGCCGGGAACGATCTGGGCGATCGGCACGGAATCCCGCCTGGTGCGCCGCCTGCAGGCCGAACATCCAGAGCAAACGATCATCCCGCTTTCTCCCCTGATGCCGCTCTGCCCCACGATGGGACGAATCACGTTACCGGCCCTGGTGCGGGTGCTGGAGGGATTGGAGCAGGGTGAATACATCAACGAAATCACGGTACCGGCGGAAGTAGCCCAGGAGGCCAGATTGGCCCTGGAGCGCATGTTAGCCCTGGCTTAAGGATGGCCTATGACCAGACTGGAACCCTGGTTGGATTGGTTGGATGAGGTCAGCGCAAGGCACATCATGGAGGCGATGAGTTCGGGCATCATTATCATTGACGCCGACCAGCGCATTCTGTACGCTAACTCCAGGATGGAAGTTTTGTTCGGATACACGCCTGCAGAGTTATCAGGGCAGACTATGGGGTTACTCCTGCCGGAGCGCCTGAGGGAGCGTCATGCTCAGCACGTCACGGCCTACTTCTGCGCCCCGAAGCAACGCCCGATGGGAATCGGGCTGAATCTGGTCGGTCTGAAGAAAGATGGGCGCGAATTCCCCATCGAGGTCAGCCTGAGTTACCTGACCAGCCCTACCCTGTTGGCTATCGCTACAATTGAGGACATCACCATAAGGCACAGGCTGGAGCAAGAGCTCCAGCAGCACAACGCCGAGCTGGAAGCTTTTGCCCACACGGTGGCGCACGACCTTAAAAATCCCCTGGCTTTGATCCTGGGTTATATCGAATACCTGCAGGAAAACCTGAATACTCTGCCTCCGGTTGACATCATCAACGCGCTGGAGCGCATTCGCCAGAGCAGTAAGAAAATGCACCACATCATTGATGAGTTGCTGGTTCTGGCCAGCGCGCGCCAGGAGGTGGAACTGACGCCCGTGGCCATGCTGCCCATCGTGCACGAAGTCCAGCAGCGTCTGAGGGAGGCCCTTCGTCAACAGGATAAAACCCTTATCCTGCCCGAAACCCTGCCGCCAGCCCGCGGTCACGCGCCCTGGATCGAGGAAGTGTGGATGAACTACCTCACCAACGCCTTGAAGTATGGGGGAACAACGATCCGCATCGGGGCTACACCGATCGCCCCGAACCGGGTCCGTTACTGGGTTTGGGACTCCGGCCCAGGTCTGACGCCGGAGCAACAGGCCCGGCTTTTCCAGGAGTACCAGCGGCTGCAACGGGTGGAGGAAGGGTCGGGATTGGGGCTTTCCATCGTCAAGCGTCTGGTCGAACGCATGGGGGGCACGGTAGATGTCATCAGCGCGCCCGGCGCGGGGACCAGTTTCGGGTTCACGTTGGAGACGCTGCCTGAAGCCGATGCCAGCCCTCACGAGAGTGACTGCAAAGCGCAAGATTTAGCTTAACAGAGCACGACTTGCTTATGGAAAATGCATTAGCCTGTTGCCGATTTTCTTTATCTCACCCAGAGATGCATCGCTCTGTGTCCCGGTGTCGCTGTGTGTGCATGTCCTGGTGGGTCTACGGGACAGGACAGGTGGAAAGGAAACCGCTATGAAACTCAGCTTTTTAGGTGGGGCCCAAACAGTGACCGGATCCATGTACCTCCTTCACACCAATCGTCACTATCTGCTCCTGGAGTGCGGCCTGTATCAGGGTAAGCGCGATGAGACCTACGAACGCAACCGCAAGTTTTCTTTCGACGTGCATCGTCTGGATGCAGTCGTGCTCTCGCACGCGCACATAGACCATTCGGGCAACTTGCCCAACCTGGTCAAAAGCGGCTTCCGCGGTGCCATTTATGCCACTCCGGCCACGCGCGACCTGTGCGCTTCGATGCTGCCGGATTCGGGACGCATCCACGAACAGGATATCATGTACGTGAACAAAAAGCGCGCCCGGCAGGGCTTGCCGCCCATGGAGCCGCTCTACACCGAGGAGGATGCCACTTATGCCCTGCGCTACTTCCGCAGTGTGCCCTACGAACAGCCCTTCGAGGTGTTCCGCGGGGTGAAAGTGACGTTTTTCGACGCCGGCCATATTCTGGGGTCCGCCATGGTCCTGGTGGACATTCACGAACGCGGGCGCAACCTGCGGCTATTGTTCAGCGGGGATTTGGGCCGCAAAGGGCTACCCATCATCCAGGACCCGACCCCCATGCCGGAAGCGGATGTGCTCCTCATCGAAAGCACCTATGGCAATCGCGAGCATCCGCCCATCCAGGAAACCGCCGGACAACTGGCGGAAATCATCAACCGGGTGATTGGCCGCGGCGGGCGCATTGTCATCCCGGCCTTCGCCGTAGGTCGCACCCAGGACCTGATTTACGACCTGCATCAACTGGCCCTGGAGCGCCGCATTCCAGATGTGCCCATCTACATTGACAGTCCCCTGGCCCACAACGCGACGCAGGTGTATCAACTTCATCCTGATTGTTACGACCAGGAAACCTGGGAACTCATAAAGGCTTTAGGTAACCACAATCCCTTCGGCGAGGGGTTGTTCCATTACGTGCGCGATGTGGAAGCCTCCAAAGCCCTCAACGAGGATCCGCGCCCCATGATTATCATCAGCGCTTCGGGCATGGCTGAAGCCGGGCGCGTTCAGCACCATCTCAAACACGCCATACCCGATTCCAGGAACGCCGTGATTATCACGGGCTGGCAGGCGCCCAACACCCTGGGACGCCGCCTGGCCGAACGCCAGCCTTTCGTGCGCATCTTTGGCGAGGAATTTCCCCTCAAGGCTGAGGTGTACGAGCTGTACGGCTACAGTGCTCACGCCGATCGCCAGGAACTGTTGAGCTGGACTGCGCCGCAGGCCCATCGGGTCGGACAGGTTTTCGTGATCCACGGGGAACCGGAAGCGGCTCAGGACCTGGCCGAGGCGCTCCGTCGTCAGGGATACCAGCGGATCAGCGTGCCGGAACGGGACTTGCGCGTCACTCTATGAAGGCATTTCTCATCCTGTTGGCCCTGCTGCTGGGCAATGGCCTGTTTGCGATGGCGGAAATCGCGGCCGTTTCAGCACGCAAGGTGCGCCTGCAGCGCCGCGCCGGGCAAGGCGATCGGCAGGCGCAACAGGCCCTGGCCCTGATCGAAGAACCGGAACAGTTCCTTTCGACCGTTCAGATCGGCATCACGCTGATTGGCATCGTCGCCGGGGCTTTCAGCAGTGCCTCTTTCGCCGGGCCGCTGGTCCAGGTGTTCAACAAGGTACCTTTCCTGCGGCCGCTGAGTGAGAGCCTGGCCTTTGGCCTGGTCGTAATCATCACCACGTACCTTTCCCTGGTGCTGGGCGAACTGGTCCCTAAACAAATCGCCCTGAATGATCCCGAAGGGATCATTCGCCTGCTGGCAGCGCCTATGCTGAGCCTGAGCCGCATCACTGCGCCCATTGCGCGCCTGCTCACGATTTCCGCCGACGGGTTGGTGCGCCTGCTCGGCTCGAATCCTTCCAGCGAACCCCCCATCACTGAGGACGAGCTCAAAGTCCTGATCGAACAAGGCACCGAAGCGGGCGTTTTCGAAAACAGCGAACGCAGCATGATCAACAACGTGTTTCGGCTGGGTGATCGCCGCGTGGACGCTTTGATGACCCCCCGCCCCGATATTATCTGGCTGGATATTAACGATCCCTTGCCTGACCTGCAGACGAAAATCTGCGCCCAAACGCACTCGCGTTTTCCGGTCTGTGACGGGGACCTGGATCACGTTTTGGGCATCGTCCGCACCCGGGATTTGCTGGCGCAAACCTGGCGCGGAGAACCAACCAATCTGCGCAGCGTTCTGCAGCAGCCCCTGTTCGTGCCCGAACATTTACCCGCCTCACGCTTGCTGGAGCTGTTTAAAAACTCCCCGGTTCACATCGCCCTGGTCCTGGATGAGTATGGCAGCGTCCAGGGTCTGGTCACCCTCAAAAATCTGCTCAAAGCCCTGGTAGGGGAGATCAAAGCCGGCAGTGGCTATGTCGAACCGCCCTTCATCCATCGTGCCGATGGCTCATGGCTGGTGGATGGCACGGTTGCTATGGACGAGGCCACGGTGCGGCTCGGCCTTCCGGCCATTCCGGAACAGGAACGGCACATTTACCAGACTCTGGCCGGTTTTATGCTGCATCATTTTGACCGTATTCCTCACAGTGGCGAGGTCTTGACCTGGCATGGCTGGCGCTTCGAAGTGGTGGATATGGATGGTCTGCGCATAGACAAGGTCCTCATTACACCGCCATCCGCCCCGTAGGGACAGCCGCGCGTAGGGGTAACCGCAAGGGTTATCCCTACTTGACAAAATCCCATTCGCAGGTAGTTTTACCCTTTGTGAAATCCTGGTTAAGGAGGAGTGAATATGGCTAATCTTTGGCATGAGTTACCCCCTGGTCCCAACCCGCCTGAAATTATTTATGTCATCGTGGAAATCCCCAAGCGTTCGCGCAACAAGTTCGAGTACGACAAGCTCAGCGGATTCATCAAACTGGACCGGGTGCTCTATTCCTCGCTCCACTACCCAGGAGATTACGGCTTCATTCCGCGCACCCATTACGACGACGGCGACCCTCTGGATGTGCTGGTCATGACCAATGAGCCGAGCTTCCCTGGCTGCGTCATCGAAGCCCGGCCCATCGGGGTGTTCCGTATGCTCGATCGCGGCCTGAACGACGATAAAATCCTGGCGGTTCCGGCGACCGATCCGACGTTCGACAACATTCACAGCCTGAAGGATGTCTCGCCGCATTTTCTGGACGAGGTCCAGCATTTCTTCTCGGTTTACAAGGACCTGCAGCACATCCGGGTTGAGCCTTTGCGTTGGGACGATCGCGAGGCCGCGTTAAACGAGGTCGAGCGTTCCATTAACCTTTACGCTCAATACATTCGTACCCGGCGGTGACATGCGTCCCTGGCGTCTGTTGCTCCATCCAACCCCGGCGACGGGAGCCTGGAACATGGCCCTGGATGAAGCGCTTTTCCACAGCGTATTGGCGGGGGGGCCGCCGGCGTTACGCTTGTATGCCTGGTCCCCCCCTACCCTTTCGCTGGGCCGCGGTCAGCCGCTCAGGGACGTAGATCAGGCGGCGCTACAAGCGCGGGGCTATGGCCTGGTGCGCCGGCCAACCGGCGGGCGCGCCGTGCTGCACGCGGACGAACTCACTTATTGCGTGGTCGCCGTCGAAAGCGAAGCCGGCCTGGAACCAGGATTGCTCGGCAGCTATCGCGGCATCAGCAGCGCCCTGCTGGCCGCTTTTCACAGCCTGGGCCTGGAGGCCGTCGAAGCGCAACCACGATCGGCTAATCATGGGGCGAAGGGGCCGGTGTGTTTTGAGGTCCCTTCCGACTATGAGATTACCTGGCAGGGGCGTAAACTGGTGGGCAGCGCCCAGATGCGCAGCAATGGCGCCCTGCTCCAACACGGCGCCATCCCCCTCGCCGGTGATCTGGCCGCCATCGCCGACGTGCTCACGGCTCGCCCCGACCCGCAGGCGATTCGCGACCGCACGGCTACCGTCAGCGCGGCGCTGGCCCGTCCTGTGACCTGGGCCGAGATGGCCCAGGCCGTATGCGCGGGCTTTAGCCAGGCTTTGGGCATCATCCTGCAAGAAGATAGCCTGACGCCCGCCGAGGAGGAAAGGGCCGCCACCTTGCTGGCCACCAAATACGCCCAGGATGAATGGACCGGGAAAGTGGGATGAGCCTGATTGTGGGAGTGTGCACGATGAAGCTTTACCTGCCGGGGGTGCTTTCGCTCAAGGAGAAGCGCAGCCGGCTGCAACCCCTGCTGAACATGCTGCGCCGAACCTTCGCCGTAGCCGTCACCGAGTTCGATGAACAGGATGTCTGGCAAACGGCGCAAGTGGCTGTAGCTACCGTGAGCAACGACAGTGCCCAGGTCTACCGTGTCCTTCAGAGCTGCGTCCAGTGGGTCGAAAACGAGGCGCGTGACGTAGACCTGCTGGAGTGGCATGTGGAGTTGCGTTAAGCCTGAGCCTTATGGACGCTATCGAACAAATTAAAGAGCGCCTTTCTCTGGCCGATTATGTGGCCCGCACGGTGCCCCTGCACAAGTCCGGGCGCAACCTGCGCGGGCTGTGCCCTTTCCACCAGGAAAAGACGCCTTCGTTTTTCGTCTTCCCCGAAACCAACCGCTGGCACTGCTTTGGTTGCGGACGCGGCGGGGATATTTTCAATTTCGTGATGGAACAGCAAGGGCTGGATTTCCGCGGCGCGCTGGAGGAACTGGCCCGCCTGGCCGGGGTGGATCTGCACCCGCAAACGCCGGAGGAACGCGCTGCGGCTGCCGAACGCGACCGACTGTTACAGGTCCTGGAAGCAGCAACTATCTACTATCACCGCCTGCTTCTTTCCGCCCCGCAGGCGGCCCAGGTACGGGAGTATTTAGCGCGAAGGGGGTTCACGTCAGCTACCTGGGAAACGTTTCGCCTGGGCTACAGCCTGCCCGGCTGGGACGCCGCGCGCACGCATCTGTTGGGCCAGGGGTTCACCCTGGAGGAGCTGATTAAGGCCGGGATGTTGGTGCAAAAAGAGGATGGAGGCACTTATGACCGCTTTCGCGGGCGCTTGATGATCCCCATCACCGACGCCCAAAACCGCGTCGTAGCCTTTGGCGCGCGTGCGCTCCATCCCGACGACCAGCCCAAGTACCTGAACTCCCCGCAATCCCCGCTCTTCGACAAAAGCCGCATCCTGTTCGGCCTGGCGCAGGCCGCGCGCGCCATCCGCGAGGCGGACCAGGTGGTCATCGTGGAAGGCTATACCGATGTGATGATGGCGCATCAGGCCGGCTTTGCCAACGTCGTTGCGCCCATGGGCACCGCCTTGACGGCGGAGCATCTCCAGCACCTGCAGCGCCTGACCCGCCGTTTCGTCCTGGCCCTGGACCCGGATGCTGCCGGCCTGTCGGCCACGCTGCGCGGCCTGGAAACGGCCCGCGAAAACCTGGACCGCGAAATCAGCTTCGACTTCAATCCCCAAGGCCTGATGGCCTATGAGCGCCGTCTCAAAGCCGATTTACGCGTGTTGAGCCTGCCCGATCAGCGCGATCCGGACGAACTGATCCGCGACGAACCGACACGCTGGCAGGAGCTGGTCGCCAACGCCCGTTCCATCGTGGAATTTGTCTTTACCTACCTGCTGGGCCAGGAAAACGCCCATGACCCGAAGGGCAAGGCGCGGATTGTGGACCAGATGCTGCCCTTGCTGCGGGAAGTGGCCGATAGCATCGAACGTGACGCGTATGTCCAGATGATCGCCACCCGGCTCGGCCTCGATCCATTGCTGCTGCAGGAGCGGCTGCGCGTCCGTGAGCGCGTCCGCAGCCTCCAGCAGCGCTCGCAGGTCCAGCCCCTGCCCACGGCTCAGGCGGATGTAGAGAATCACATCCTGGCCATTTTGTTGCGCGATCCCACCCTGGAAGAGAGCCTCAACGCCTGGCTGGCATCCTATGAGCTAGCGCCCTTCGCAGCCACAGAAGACTTAACCGGTCAGGCCCGTCTGCTTTGGGAAGGCTGGCAGCGGGCTTTAAACGCCCCCGAACAGCCTCTGGAGACCTGGCTCCCGGAAGCTCTGGCCGAGCATCTCGTCCAACTCCAAAGAAGCCAGCTCCCCGATGACCGGCGCGAACTGGAACGGGCTTTGCGCCTGAGTCTGCTGCGGTTGCGCGAGCAACGGCTCCGGGTGTTGATCCAGGCCCTCTCGCAGGATGTGCGCGAGGCCCAGGCCGCCAACGAAGAAGAGCGTTGGCAAAAGAGCTTGCAAATGATGCAGGCCTACTCGGCAACGCTGGGCCGGCTACACGCGGCCATGGGAGAACAAAAACCCCGGTCCGGGCTGGACCATGGCTAGCCCGGAGTGCGGAGCCTGGAGCGAGAAAAGACCCGCATCAGGGTCTCCAGACCAGGCATCACCGGAGCAACGATCGGATACTGCTTAAAGGAGTCAATCAAGCCTTATGGAACGTCATCCAGAGTTTCAACAGGACGATGAATTTTTCCTTCCCATGAATGAACTTTCCGAAGACCGGGAGGAAAACGGGGAAGCCGATGATCTGAGCGCAACCCCTCCCGAAGGCCTGGAGCCAGAACTGGATGGTCCTGTCTCTTTGAACGAATTAGCCAGGCTAGAGGAAGAAGCAGCACAACCCCTCGATGAAGCAAGTCTGGAAGACGTGCTGCACCTGATCCGGCAAGAAGAAGAGGGACCCGGTCCAGCCCATGCTATCGCCCTGCACAACGACGGACTGGACGAAGTCGAAGCAGGCGAGGAGGAAGAGAGCGAACTGGATAACGACGAAGAAATCATCGAAGAATGGGCCGAGCCGACTTCCAGTGAGCTGGAGCGCATCGAACGCGAGGCCGAGAGCGATGACCTCATCAGCGACCCGGTGCGCATGTATCTGCGCGAAATCGGGCAGGTGGATTTGCTCACGCCGGGGCAGGAGATCTGGCTCAATCTGGTGCGGGAAGCCTCGCGCCGTACCGACGAATTGCGCCAGGAATTGGGCCTGGCCCCGTCACCTGATGCCGTCATTGCCACTACGTTAAAGCTCTACGATGATGCCGAAGCGGCCTGGCAATCCCTTTCAGAGAAGGTCTTCACCGAATGGTTGGACGTGCCGTCCCTGCCGGCCTTGCTCGAAGAAATCCGCCGCCATCAACAAGACCTGCTCGTCAACGGCCCCTCGCCCCTGTACGATATTCTAGGCGCCAACCGCTGGAGCAACGACGATGAGCTGCGCAGCTTTGTCCTGTATCTCATCGAAATGGTCATCGCGCTCTATCTGCTGCCGCCGGATCTCTTGGCCCGGCTTAAGAGCATCTGGTCCACGCATTCGGTATGGCCACCGGCCATCGAAGTCGTCCAGGATTTACATGCCGACCAGGTGTTGGAATGGTGGGAACAGGTGGAAATTCTGGCCGCCGAAGCCCAACAGCTCCTGGTGCGCGCCAACCTGCGCCTGGTGGTCAACCTGGCCAAGCGCTTTCTGGGGCGCGGCGTCTCCTTCCTGGATTTAATTCAAGAAGGCAACATCGGTCTGCTGCGCGCCGTGGAAAAATTCGACTTCACCCGCGGTTACAAATTCTCCACCTACGCCACCTGGTGGATTCGCCAGGCCATCAGCCGGGCGATTGCCGATCAGGCCCGCACCATTCGCATCCCGGTCCACATGGTTGAAACCATCAATAGGCTGACCAAAATCCAGCGCCGCCTGACGCAGGAATTGGGACGCGAGCCCACACTGGATGAACTGGCCCTGGAGATGGACCTGTTGGAACCGGATGAGGTCAACATCATCCTGCAGTCGCGCATGGCCGATGTACCGCTACCCCCCATCCTGGAGCGCAAGCTCCAACGCGCCATCAGCAAAATCGAACGGATCATCAGTATCTCCCAGGAGCCTATGTCCCTGGAAACGCCGGTGGGGACAGATGAAAACAGCGAACTTTCGGACTTTATCGAGGACGAGAACATGCCCGGCCCCATGGATGCAACTTCCGGGCAGCTTCTGCGTGAACATCTGCAGCACATCCTGAGCGAGTTAGGGGAACGCGAGCGCGAAGTGCTGGAGATGCGTTTCGGCCTCAAGGACGGCCATCCCCACACGCTGGAGGAGGTTGGCGCAGCCTTCAATGTCACCCGCGAGCGCATCCGCCAGATTGAAGCCAAGGCCCTGCGCAAACTGCGCCATCCAGGACGGAGCCGCAAACTACGCGATTTTCTCTCCTGAAGCCAGAGACAACATAACCGGGCGCGGCATGAGACCTCGCCCGGCTGCTTCAGACTTCAGGGCTTTACCAGGGGCCGATCCTGGCTGGTGAGAACCAGCCACACAAAAAGCGGCAACACCCGCTGCCGTCGCCAGCGCCAGGGTTGCAGAATCAGCCGATGCAGCCATTCCAACCCCATCTGGCGCATCCACAGCGGAGCGCGGGGCGTGACTCCGGCGACAAAGTTAAAAGCTCCGCCCACGCCTATGCCCAGCCGCGCCCCCGTCCGCGCCAGATTGCGCCCCAGCCACAGCTCCTGAGCAGGCGAGCCGTACGCCAGGAACACCAGATCCGCGCCACTGGCCTGCACCCGCGCAACGATGGCATCTTCCTCTTCAGGAGCGGGCGATCCGGCATAGCAACCGGCAACCTGCAGGCCGGGATAACGGGCCTGCAAGACGGCGGCGGCCTTTTCGGCCACACCAGGCGCCGCTCCCAACAGGAAAGGACGCCAGCCGCGCTGAGCTGCACGAGCACACACCAGTTCGAACAGATCCGAGCCGGCCACCCGCATCGGCGCCGGCACGCCGCGTCGCCGCAGCGCCCACACCAGCCCCACCCCATCCGGAACATTCAGGTCCGTTGTCTGCAAAAGCTGCCAGAAAGCCCGGTTCACCCGTGCGCTCATCAGCAATTCGGGGTTTAGCGTCACCAGCAGGTGCGGACGGGCCTCATCCTCCAGCCAGTGTTCGATGCAGGCCAGGGTGTCGGCCATGCTCACGGCATGGACCGGCACCCCCATCACCCAGCCTATATGATCCCGCGTGCAGCCACCCAATCTCCCACCCACAGGTAGCGGAAATCTTTGCCATCGGCGCACTGGATCGCGCCGTAGATGCCGTAGACCAGGGCCGCAACAGGCAACGGCACCAGCACCAGCGTGAGAATCAGCGCCAGGGGAATGAGCAAGATGCCCACCAGGATGGCGCTTAACAGGCCAACGGCGCCCCACATCAACCCCAAAATCACGCCCACGCCGCCCCAGGCTATCAGTTGGAAGAGAAAAGCCTGAAAGGCATGGAACCCCACGTAACGCGAGCGATTTCTGTAAATCAAGTAAATCCCCAGCGCCACAAATACGCCCAGAAACCCGGTCACCAGATTGAGCAGCACGCTCAGATGGGCCAGCATGGCCCAGGTGCGCTCATCCGTTGGCGAAAGCGGCTCAGGCTGCGACACAACGCTTCCTGGCGTAGCATTGACGGTCATGTTCAACCTCCCTCATCGGATGTTATGCTTCCCCGCTTCGAGCGTTGTTTGCGCCCGCAGTGAGCAGGGATGCTATCTCCTCTTACGCTTTGGAAGCGAGAAAGTTGCGTCTGCTCGACGCCACGAAACTCTGGCGTTATGAGAAACAGCCTCGTGGTTTTGTAGAACAGGTACTTTGGCCAGGATTACGAAGTTTTAAAATTTAATCGGGTAACAAGGCGCGGTGTCGCGTGACGGGCAACCGGAGGCCGGAGCCATCCAGTCCCCCTGGGGCACAGCACGCCGGTTTTCCGGTCGGCGTAGGCCGACCGTCGGCCAAAGGCCCAGTAGGCGATTGCAATCGCCGAAAACGTTGCCAGGTGCGCTCTCTCCGCCCCCATTCGACCAGACTTCAACACGAATTGTCTGGGTACCTGGTGGCGCTGACTTTGACCCTCACCTCACCCCCTTACCCCCCTCTCTTCTCCAGGAAGAAGAGGGGGTACTAAGCATGGGTTTTGCAGGCGGCGAAGCTGTCCGCAAAACCCATCTTTAAAGCCCCCGCTCGCTCCTAAAGGGGCAAGCGGGGGCGGAGGGTGAGAAGGGTAAAACGACAGAAGAGGTAAATCCTGTCCTGCTGTCTCTTCGGGATAAGGTAGTTAGATACCACCGCATCATCAGCGCGGGTGCTCCC
>DAOTZR010000091.1:0-7948 GCA_034434315.1 Anaerolineae bacterium | reverse complement strand
CGGCCTGGCCGTGAGCCTGGCCCTCACCGGCGCCGCCTGGCACGCTTTGGTCCATCCCCGGCCAACACCGTCGGATGCCCTGCAGCTCCTGGCCTTTCCTTTGCTGGCCCTGGCCCTGCTCACCCCCACCCCCAGCGCCTGGCTGGTCTTCTGGGCCGCACTGGACTTGCTGACTCTGGTACGGACCGCCCGCGACGCGGAAAACGTCTCCCGCCTGAGCGCGGCCCTGCTCTTGCGCGGCCTGTCTCTGCTGCTGCTCTGGGGCAGCACCCTTCCAGGCCTGACGCAAACCGCCTGGCTGCCGGGTCTGGCCGCGCTTCTGCGCCTGGCCCCCTACCCGCTCATCCTTGAGCGCGACAGCCGCACCCCGCTGTGGCAGGTCTTTAGCGCCCCGCTGTTGGTGGCCCACCTGCTGGCGCAACTCACCGTCCCTCTGCCGGGGTGGATAGGGACCTGGGTCGGCCTGGCGGCTTTGATGACTGCAGGACGTGCCCTGCTGGGGCAGGAAGAAGAGCGCCGTGCGCGCAGCGCCGAGGCCCTGCTCCTGGCGGTCCTCAGCGCGGGCTTCGTCCAGCCGGGCACCCCCCTGCCGTTACTGGCCCTGGGCGCCTGGTGCGCGGCCCGCACCCTGTTCGAACTCACCTACGGCTGGGACCGTTCCGCCTGGCCCTGGGTTTTGCCCGGCCTGTGGGGCCTGGCGGTGATGCTGGGACTGCCCCCGGCTCCGGTTGGCTTTGCCCTCTGGGCCGGCCTGACGCACAGCACCTGGCTCACCTTAATCGCCCTGCTGCTGGCCCTGCCGCTGGCCCTGGCCGCCGGCCTGCGCGAAATCCGGCGTCCCCTGGTCAGTTCGCCCCTGGCCCCGACCCGGCCCCAGCAGATCGCCCAGGCCGCCGGCCTGCTCCTGCTGGTAGCAGGTACAGCGCTGAGCAGCTTCGCGGGTCTGCCCGATGTCGCCGTGATGGGACTGGGCGTCTGGGCCATGGCCCTGTTCGCCGGCGGCGCCCTGGCCCTTTGGGGCGCGCGCCTGCAGCCGACGACGCGCTGGGAACGACTTACTCATCCCGGCCCCGTCGGCAACGCCCTGGAACGCGTCACCGAAAGCTTCTTACACCTCATCAACACCCTGGCTGGCGTTGTCGAAGGTGACGGTGCCCTGCTCTGGTCCCTGGTTTTCCTGTTTCTAATCCTGTTAGCAGGACGGATAGGATGAATCCTTTCATTGAAGAACTTTCCCGGCTGGTTAACCTGGCCTCGACCCCGGCGACCCTGATCATCTTCGCCTGTGGCCTGCTCATCTATGTCATTCCCCAGTGGCAAATACGCCTGCTGAGCTTCATGACCCAGGTCTTTTTCCTGGGGCTGATTTTCCTGCGCCTGTTCTGGGCCAGTCCGGAACTGGCCCTGCTCAAGCTCCTGGTCGGCTGGCTTATCGGCGGCGCGCTCTACTTTAGCGCGCGCGTGCGCGAGGACATACAACGGCGGCAATTCACCCTGGAGGAGCGGGCGTTCCTCCCCTTCCGCCTGGCAACCGGCGTCATCCTGCTGGGCCTGGCCGCCCTGGCTGCCCGCACGTACCCGCTACCCTTCATTCCGCCCGACCTGACGCTCACCTGCTACGCCCTGCTGCTTCTGGGCATCCTGTTCATCGGCACCGAACACGACGCCCCCCTGATCGGCTTTGGGATGCTCAATCTCCTGGCGGCGCTGGACGTCTTTTACGCAGCCTACGACCCGGTTCTCCTCATCACCGGCCTGCTCATTTTCACCAACCTCCTCATCGGCCTGGTGATTTCTTACCTTACCGTGAGCGAGGTGACGGCATGACCCTGGCAGGCCCTCTGGTCCTCATCCTCGTGCCTGTGGTAATGATGCCGCTGAGCTGGCTCCTGCGGCGCTGGACGGCCCTCGCCGTCCTGGTGACCGGCCTCACGGCTGCGGGCCTGGCCTGGTTGGCGGCGACCGCCTCCCTGGACGCGCCCACCAGCCTGGCCGGTATTCAGCTAACCTTTCATGAACCCTACCTCATCCTGGGACGCGCCCTGGTTTTGACCGCGACCACGCGCTGGCCCATCGTCTGGCTTTTTGCCGCGCTCGCCCTCAGCACCCTGGTTGTGGCCCCCGTCGCCCCGCGGTCACGCCTGTTCGGCTTCAGCTTGGGAATTACCGCCCTGCTGGTTGCGGCCATGCTGACCACGCAGATCGTCTACACGGCCCTGTTGCTCAACCTGGCCCTGATTCTCACCATCTTTCCCCTGCAAGAGACGGCCCGACGCAACCGCGGCGGCCTGCACTACATCGCCTACGCCACCCTGGCCCTGCCCGGCCTGCTCCTGACCCAGGTGCTGCTGGAGCAATACGCCCTCACCCCCAACCAGATCGGGCAACTCCAGGCCGCGCGCCAGCTCCTCTTCATCGCCTTTGCCATCCTGCTGGGCGCCTTCCCCTTCCAGGCCTGGGTATCCAACCTCACCCGTGACGGTGCCCCGCGGATATTTCCCTTCATCTTCTCCGTCAACCTGGGCGCCGTCTGGTTCGTCCTGCTGGACTACCTGGAGACGTACACCTGGCTGGGGGAAGGCAACTTCTTCCAGCTCTGGCCGGGCGTATTAGGCCTGATCATGCTGGTCCTGGGTGGGATTTTGACGGCAGCGCAACGGCGTCTGAGCCGCATGACCGGCTACCTGCTGCTGAGCGAACAGGGCCTCTGGCTCATGGCCTTGGGATTGCGACGTCCGGAAAGCCTGGCCGTCATGATGGGGCTGCTCTTCATCCGTCCGCTCACCCTGGGACTGATTAGCCTGGGTCTGGAAGGCCTGCGGGCCGTCGCGCCGGATGGTGAGGACACCCTGGACGCGCTGAAAGGCCTGGGGCGGCAACACCCCTGGGCCAGCGCCGCCTTCATCCTGGGCACCTGGGCCTTGCTGGGTCTGCCCTTCAATCTGAACTTCATCCTGCACGCCAGGTTGTACCAGCTCTGGCCCGAAGGCAACCTGCTCCTTCTGGCCGGCGCGGCTGGGGGTCTGCTGGGATTGACGCGGGCCGTGCGCGCCCTGTTCACGCCGCATGCGGCAACCTCTGCGCCGGCCTGGGGCTGGACGCAGCGCGCCGCCGTCATCTTGTGGAGCGTGCTCCTGCTTTTAAGCGGCCTGTTTCCGCAGCCCCTGCTGCGCCTGGCCGACATGATCGCGCACAGCTACACCTTTTTGAGCCGTTAGAACAACCTGAACACGCCGTGAGAGCCTTCTCACGGCGTGTTGGTCCTGAACACACGCGCGCACGGGTATTCTTGCGCGCAGGATAAATCCTGCGCCCCAACGGCAGCAGCCGGCTAGACAAGAGAACTTTTCCGCCCGCGCGGGACGAGGCCCCTCCCCAACCCTCCCCGCAAGCGAGGCGGGTGTCCTTATCCCCCCGTTTACGGGGGGCAGGGGGGCCATACGCGGGTGCAAGGACCCAACGTCCATGAAGCGCATACCGCGGCGCATGACAGATCGCGCTGCTTTTAATTCCATTCAAACTCAGGAGGTTTTATGACGCAAAGACCCGGTCCCAAAGCACTGGCCTACATCGAACGCGATAAGCAGTTTGTCTCCCCCTCTTACACCCGCGGCTATCCTTTCGTCATGGATCATGGCCGGGGCACGGAAGTGTGGGATGTGGACGGCAACCGTTACCTGGACTTCACCAGCGGCGTGGCGGTGACGTCTACCGGCCATAGTCATCCCGAAGTCGTCCAGGCCATCAAAGACCAGGCGGATAAATTCCTGCACATGTCGGGGACGGATTTTTACTACCCCTTGCAGGTCGAACTGGCCGAAAAACTGGATGAGATCGCGCCTATGCAGGAACTGGCTCAGACTTTCTTCACCAACTCCGGGGCCGAATCCATCGAAGCTGCAATCAAACTCGCCCTTTACGCTTCCAATCGGCACTATTTCATCGCCTTTTACGGCGGCTTTCACGGGCGAACCATGGGCGCCCTGGCCTTCACCGCCAGCAAGCCCGTACACCGCGGCGGCTTCCTCCCCGCTATGCCGCCGGTCACTCACGCCATCTTCCCCGACCCCTATCGCCCGGTCCTCAGCGAGCTGGACCCCGATGAGGGCCTGGCTGCGGTGAAATTCATCGAAAACTTCATCCTGGCGCGCAAACTCCCGGCAGATGAAATCGCCGGCATCCTGGTAGAACCGATTCAAGGCGAAGGCGGCTACATCGTTCCGCCGCCGAGCTTCTTCCCGGCGCTCCGCGCCCTGTGCGATAAGCACGGCATCCTGCTCATCGTGGACGAGATTCAGGCCGGCATGGGCCGCACCGGCAAGTGGTTCGCCATCGAACATGAAGGCGTCGAGCCAGACATCGTGGCCTGCGCCAAGGGCATCGCTTCGGGCCTGCCGCTGGGAGCGATGCTTGCCCGCAAATCGCTCATGACCTGGCCGTCGGGAGCCCATGCCAGCACTTTCGGCGGTAACCCCCTCTCCTGCGCTGCCGCTCTGGTCACCCTGCGCCTGCTCGAAAACGGCCTGATGGACAACGCCACCCGCATGGGCGCGTATATGCTGGGACGCTTACAGGAGCTGATGGTGCGCCATCCGCACATCGGCCATGTGCGCGGACGCGGCTTGATGATTGGGGTGGAAATCGTCAAAGACCGCACTACCAAAGAGCGCTTCAAGGAATTGCGCGACCGACTGGTGGACACGGCCTTTGAGCAGGGTCTGCTCCTGTTGGGCGCCGGGCCCAATACCATCCGCATCGTGCCGCCGCTCAGCGTTAACCAGGCCGAAATTGACGAGGCCATGGACATCCTGGATCGCGTGTTCACGATCGAAGAAAACCGCCTGAACTGAGGTCCCTATGAGCCTGACCCTGTACGACTTCCGTCTGAGACAGCGGGATTACCTGCTCAACATCGGACGCGCGCTGGTCTCTAACCTGAGCCTGCGCGCTACCCTGCAGCTCATCCTGCGCGCCGCCGTCGAGATGTTACAGGGTCCGGTAGGCTTACTTGCGCTGCGCCAGCAGCAGGGGGAGCAAGACGAGTTCAGTTATTGGGCCAGCTACGGTCTGCCGCCCGCGATGGTGGACCTGTTCCTCCCCCTGCTGCAAAACCTGCCCAGGAAGCTGGACTCGAACAACGCCATGCTGTTAAATGTGGACCCTGAGGCCCTGAATACCATCAGCGCCGAGCTGGGTCAACCCCTGCGCCAGGCCCTGGCCCTGCCCATGTCATGGGAGCGGGAGTTGATTGGGGTCATCTTCATCTTCCGCTCCCAACCCTTGCTCCTCACCCCCGACGACCGGCAGATTTTAACCAGTTTCACCGATTTCGCCACCATCGCCGTCCGCAATGCCCGCCTGTACGAGGATCTGCTCACCGAACGCTGGCGGCTGGATGCGCTCCTGGAATCCAGCGGCGAGGGCATCCTGGTGCTGCGGCCCGACCTGACCATCGAACGCCTCAATGCCGCTGCAACCCAGCTCACAGGCTGGGGCACGGAACAGGCTCTCGGGCGTCCGCATGACGATATCATCGCCTGGACCCAGATCACGCGCGGCCAGCCCCTCACGGAAGCCATGAGCCAGGGTTGGCCAGAGCGGGGCGAGCGGGTCCTGTATGTGGAAGGCGAACTCAAACGCCGCAACGGCGCCCTGTTAGCCGCCGCCGTTACTTATGCCCCCCTGAAAACGCGCGGGGGACGGCTTATGAACATCGTGGTCAATCTGCGCAATATCTCCGCCTATCGCGAGGCGGAGGCGCTCAAGGACCATTTCATCTCCATCGTCTCCCACGAGCTGAAAACGCCCGTCGCCATCATCCGCGGCTATGCCGAAACCCTCAATCACCCGCAGGCCCGGCAAGACCCGGACCTGGTGCAGGAGATGGTGGAGGGCATCCTGGAAGAGAGCGACCGGCTGGCGCACCTGGTGGATGACCTGCTCGACGCCTCGCGCCTGCGGGCAAGCGGTCTGCCGCTGGAAGAGGTGGAGGAGGTGGCTTTGTCCGACCTGGCCCGGCGCGTCCAGGCGCGTTTCCAGCCCCAAAGCAGTCGGCACACCATCCTGGTGGAATTTCCGCCCGACTTTCCCACCATCCGCGGTTCGGCGGTGCGCCTGGAACAGGTGCTGAACAACCTGGTTTCCAACGCGCTTAAATATTCTCCCAATGGTGGTACAATTCGCATCCGTGGCGAGCACGACGCGCAGGGCATCTTGCTCAGCGTGAGCGATGAGGGCATCGGTATCCCGCCGGAAGAGCAGGAGCGCATTTTCGAGCGCTTCTACCGGATCTCCGGCCCCCAGACGCGGGCAATAGCCGGAACGGGCCTGGGATTGTACCTCACGCGCGCTATCGTCAATGCCCACGGCGGACGCATCTGGGTGGAAAGCCGTCCGGGTCAGGGGGCCACGTTCTACGTGCGCCTGCCCTTCCAGACCGACCTGGCGCAAGCCTCTGGACAATCCGCCTGAAGTCGCCAGCCGCCGTGACCAGATTGATAACAAGGTTAAGGAGTTAATTATGCCGATGCAACGTGTTGCTGTGATTACCTGTCCGAACTGCCAGACGCGCTTCCAGGTTCCCATCCTGCAAGTGCTCGATGTGCGCGTCAATCCCAATGTGAAGGGGTTGCTCCTGCAGGGGGCGCTCAACCTCGCCGCCTGTCCTCAGTGCGGTTACGCTGCGCCGCTCAACATCCCCTTCATCTACCATGACCCGGCCAAAGAGAAGGCGCTGCTTTTCCTCCCTATGGAGGTGGGAACCAACGAGGTCGAACGACAGAAAATCGCCGGACAACTCACGCGCGAACTGATGGATTCCATTCCGCAAGAGGAACGCAAGGGGTACCTGTTCCAGCCGGAAACGTTCTTTAATCTGCAGAGCCTGATTGAACGGGTTCTGGAGCTGGATGGGGTCACGAAGGAGATGCTGGAACGCCGCAACGAACAGCAGCGCTGGATGTTGAGCCTGCTGGAGCAGGAGCCGGAGACCTGGGAAGCGGCCCTGGCCGAACACCAGGACCTGGTGGACGAGGATTTGTTCATCCTGCTCAGTGTGATGCACTCGCAGTTGCAGAGCCTGAACCCTGAACATCCCTACCTGGAGCGTGCGCGACAGCTTTTCGACTTCCTGAGCGAGCGTACCCAACAGGGTCACATCATTCGCCAGCGCAATGCCGCCATCCGCGCGCTGCAGGAGAACCCTACACGCGCCGGCCTGATTGAGGCCCTGCAACTGGCACCCGATGATGAGACGATCACGGCTCTGGTAGCCAATGCCCAGCCGCTGATGGATTATCAGTTCTTCAAGGATCTGCTCAAGCTGATTGAGGGCGAAAGCGACCCGGAGCGCAAAGAGCGTCTGACCCGCCTGCGGGAAAGGGTGCTGGCCGCACGTGAGGATATCCACAAGGCGCAAAACGAGCTGGTGGAAGCCCGCCTCAAGCTGCTGGAGGACATCCTCAACGCCCAGGATCGCAAGAAGATGATCCTCAGTCACCGCTCTGAAATTGATGAGGTCTTCGGCATGGTGCTGGAAAGTCAGTTGGAGGGGGCCCATAAACAGGGCTATAAGGAGCTGTATGAAGAGCTGGTCGCTATTGCCAATCTGCTCGCTGAGCTGGCCGAGGAGAGCCTGCCTCCGGAGCTGCGCCTGATCCGCAAGCTGTTGGAAGCCCCCAATGCCGAGGCGGTGGACCGGCTGCTGGAGCAGAAAGCGGCCCTGGTCACGCCGCAATTCGCGGCCCTGCTGGAAGAACTGGCTTCTACTTACGAGCAGGATGAGGCCCGCGATCTGGCCCAGCACACCCGTGAGGTTCTGGCGCGCGTCCAGGCCCGCCTGGAATCGGGACCGGCCGCGCCAGCGGCCCCGGCTACACCACCCCCACCCACGCCGGACCAACCCACTACGCCTTCGGGCCTGATTATCGCCAAACGCTAAAGTCCAGGG
>DAOTZR010000090.1:0-6029 GCA_034434315.1 Anaerolineae bacterium | reverse complement strand
CTTGTAGCTGGATAGCTTCGGCCTCCGGCGCCCTCCGCGATGGAACGTCTCGCCGTCCGGTTGTCCGTTACGCGACGCCGCGCCTGGCTACCCGATTAAATTTTAAAACTTCATCATCCTGCGCTGCATCGGCAGCAGTCTGTTGTGCCGAAGCTAACCAGCTCCAGTCAGATGCCCATAACGCCGAAAAATCAGCGTGGTGAAGTACATCGGCACAGGCCCGACACGGTGATTTCAACCTCTGGGTAACGGGCAAACCTCATCACTTGTGTTATAATTCCAGACATCAGGGACAGCCTTATGCAAAGATTATTGAGATCGCTCAGACTTTTAACCCCGCCTTTGCGTTGGTTCATGCTAGCCATGGTTCTGGCCAACATCGCCGGAGACATGGCTTTAGGGTTGCTACCGGTCTATCTGACCGAGTTAGGCGCTACACCCGTCCAGGTGGGTATGGTGTTCACCCTGGCTGGACTGGTGCCGCTGGTGCTACAAATTTTTGGCGGCGCGCTCTCGGATAGCTTTGGGCGTCTGCGCACGGTTGCCCTGGGCAGCACAGTCGCCTCGTTGGGCTACTTTCTCTTCATCTTCGCAAAGTCCTGGGAATGGATTGTCCTGGCGATCAGCCTGGAATACGTCTCCGGCGCCCTGGTCGGTCCCACTTACGGAGCGTATGTAGCGGAACAGTCGCAACCCGAAACCCGTGGACGTGTTTTCGGCCTGTGTAACGGCATTTTCATGATTGTAGCCATAGTCGCCCCGCCCCTGGGCGGCGCCCTGGCCGAGGCTTACGGGTTTCAGGCGATGTTAAGCATCGCCTTTCTACTGTATGCCCTGGCTACAGCATTACGAATCTGGATGGCATACCGCCAGGATTTCGAGATACGCTCCTCGTACGCCTGGCCCAACCTGAACAGTATGAGCAGCTCCATTGGAAAGCTCGTGAGCATGGTGCTCGCTGGCGGGGTTGTGACCTGGCTTTTCATCACGGATGGCGCACGCGATATTGGCTTCCGCCTGACCGAAAACCTGGAGCCGATTTACCTGCAACAGATCGGCAGGCTTTCTCTGTTTCAGATTGGACAATTGCGTTCCTTGTTGGGCCTGACTATGATGGTGGTCACCCTGGCTGCGGGCTGGCTGGTGGACCGTCATGGGGAACGTCTGGCCATCGTCCTGGGATTTGTGTTGCAGGGCCTGGCTTACGCTGTCTTCATCTACGCGCGCAATTTTGAGGGCTTCAGCCTGGTGGCAGTACTGATGGGGGTTGGTTTTGGAGTTATGTCCCCGGCTTATGATGTCCTCATCGCCCGCTTAATCCCCGCCGACATGCGCGGGACAGCTTTTGGCCTGTTCTGGTCCAGTCAGGGATTGATTGCGCTGCCGGCGCCCTGGATTGGTGGCTGGATGTGGGACCGCCTTGGCCCCCGTGCACCTTTCATCGTCACCGGCCTGATCGCCCTGGGTTCAGCCTACCCGGCCTGGACGAGGTTTAAGCCCAAAACCTCCCAGACCTGAGCCGCCGTTTCAACGGCTCCGGGCTTCCAGCAAACGGAGGAAGTAGGTCCAACTGGTTTCGTTTTCGCCCAGATCCTCCCAGGGAGCAGCGGTGAATTGAGGGGCGTGGGCCTCGACGTAACGCCGCAGTGACTCAGGCAATGCGGCATAGCCACCATCGAGTTTTTTGCCCCGACACTGATAAATGAGCCAGCCGGGGGTAGTGCCCAGTTCCATCCATGGCAACCAGGGGCCAATGCGCGTCCAGCTCAACAGGGCCGGAATGGTCTGCCGGGTTGCATCGGCCAGGTCGGCCTGGCGGAAGAAGAACTGAAACAGCTCCCCACCCTGATACACGTCGCTGGCGGAGTAACGCGGGAAGCGCGCCCGCGGCAAAGGGGACGGATACGCCAGGAAGACATCCATGGGCAGGCACAGATCGCCGTCTCCCAACGGCACGACCGACGGGGCGAAGGGCGTCCCATCAGCCCGCACATACGAAAAATGCTGGTTGACGGGATCGTTCCAGACGTGCACAACCTCCACTGGCTGGCCGGTGAGGGGATTGCTCCAGGTTTCCAGGATGGGGCCGCCCGGAGCTTTGTAAAAGCTGGCTTCCCGTGTCAAAAGGGCATAGCCATCCGGTTCGGGAACGGCGCGGGCGATGTTGTAGCCCTCAAAATCGAACCACCACTGGGCCTTTTGCTCGGGGAGAAAGGCGTAGATGCGCCCCGTCCACCAGTAGACGGTTTCCTCTTCGGGGCGCAGGCTGGCGCGAATTCGGATGAAGTCTTCCAGGGTCAGTTGGTCCAAGCGTCGCTCCTGAGTCTGTTGCATTTCATTTCGCTAAGAGTATAACTCAGTTTGAGCCAGATACAAATTCACCCTTGGGAGGAACAATGCGTACAGAAACGGATGCCCTGGGACAGGTGGTCATTCCAGAAGGGGCGCTGTGGGGAGCGCAAACCCAGCGCGCTGTGGAAAATTTTCGCATTTCGGGCTGGCGCTGGGAACGGGAGTTCCTCGCCGCTTTGGGCCACGTCAAACTGGCCTGCCTGAAGGCCAACGCCCAGTTGGACCGCCTGCCCGCCGAACTAGTCCCCGCTCTGGAGCAGGCCTGCCTGGAGGTGATCGCCGGACAATGGGACGATCAGTTTCCGGTTGATGTGTTCCAGACCGGGTCGGGGACTTCGACGAACATGAATATGAACGAGGTGCTGGCCAATCGCGCGGCGCAGATTCTGGGCCTGGAGCCGGGGCGTAAGGCCGTGCATCCCAATGACCACGTCAATGCGAGTCAGTCCAGCAACGATGTGTTCCCCACAGCCATCCATGTGGCCGTCAGCCTGGCCCTGCGCGATCGGTTAATTCCGGCTTTGGGAGCGCTGCAGACGGCGCTGGAGGCCAAGGCGCAGGCGTTTGATGGCATCGTGAAGACCGGGCGCACCCATTTGCAGGATGCGACGCCGATCCGCCTGGGGCAGGAGTTTTCCGGTTATGCGGCGCAGACGGCTTACGGGGTGGAACGCGCCCGGCGCGCCTTGACGGTATTGGAGGAGGTGCCTCTAGGCGGCACGGCGGTGGGGACCGGCATCAACGCGCCGGCCGGCTTCGCCGAGCTGGCTCTGGCGTATCTTAATGCGACGCTAGGGACTGGTTTCCGCCGCGCCCGCAATCCCTTTGAAGCCAATGCGGCCCGCGATGCGCTGGTTGAGGTGTCCGGGCTGTTGAAGACGATCGCGGTGAGCCTGAGCAAGGTCGCGAACGATGTGCGCTGGCTGGGATCCGGTCCGCGCAACGGGCTGGGTGAGCTGCGCCTGCCCGCGGTACAGCCCGGATCTTCCATCATGCCGGGCAAGGTGAACCCGGTGATGGCCGAGGCGTTGCTGATGGTCTGCGCCCAGGTGATTGGATATGATGCCGCCATCACGTTGGGCGGGTTGAACAGCATCTTCGAACTCAACATGATGCAACCGCTTTTGGCCTACAACCTGCTCACAGGAATCCGCCTGTTGAGCAACGCGGTCCAGGCCTTTACGGAACGGTGCATCCAGGGGCTGGAAGCGGATGCCGAAGTCTGCCGCGTCGGTTTGGAGCGGAACCTGGCCCTGGCCACGGCCCTGGTGCCCGCCATTGGTTACGACCGCGCGGCCGCTATCAGCCAGGAGGCGCAACGCAGCGGGCGCACCGTGCGCGAAGTGGCGCTGGAACAGGGGGTGCTCTCCCCGGCGGAACTGGACGCGCTCCTGGATGCTGACCGTCTGACCGGACCTTAGGCGGCTTATAGTGACTGTTCATAAATTGGTAAAGAAGATGGGCAGGAATCCCAAGCGGCTATCCGCCCTTCAGGAGCCGGTTTTTATCCCAACAGAATGACGATGAGCCCGCATTGCAATTACTTTTAAGTTGTTGTACAATGAATTAGCACATTCATGAAAGGAGTGGGTGCCATGCGTTCCAAATTCGCCCTTTACCTGACGCTCTTAGTCATTGTAGCCCTGGCTCTGACAGGATGTAACCGCCCCGCGGCTCCGGATGTGACCGCCACGCCCGATACAGGCATCGGCGGTCAGGGTACACCAACGGGAGGTACCACCGAGCCCACGGGAACGGAGCCACCCGGCGAAGTACCGCCACCTGTAGCCACCGAACAGCCTACGGGTGAGCCAACGGAGTTGCCGACAGAAGTACCGACACCGGTGCCGACTGAAGAACCTACTCAGGAACCCACGCCGCTGCCAACCCAGGAACCTACGCCGGTGCCGACTCAACAGCCGACGCCCCAGCCTTCTCCAACCACGGCCCCGCAAGGTGGAGAGACGGTCTATGTCGTTCAGGATGGGGATAACCTCTTCCGCATCGCGCTTAAGTACAATCTGGATTACAACACGCTGGCGCGGTACAACGGGATTACCAATCCGGCGTTGATTTACGTAGGCCAGAAGATCAAGATTCCGCCGGCGAGCCTGGTCCAGCCGACGCCTCAGCCGGGCGGTGGAGATACGACTTACATCGTCCAAAGTGGCGATAATCTCTTCCGCATTGCCCTGCGCTACAACATGAGCTATCTCTACCTGGCGCAGTACAATGGCATCCCGGCCCCTTATGTTGTGTACGTCGGTCAGGTCATCAAGATCCCCAAGCCCTGATCCTGATCCTGGACTCTGACAAAGGAGCCCCTCCGACCTGAGTATCGGAGGGGCTTCCTGGTGTAAAAGCTTCACAAGTACCCCGCAATCCAGGCCCTTCTCCAGTACGACAGACATGCTCCCACCTGCCCGCTCATGGGTTGTCTCTTTTCCCCCTTACGCTATAATGCACCCTACCTCTACTCGAAAGAAAACCATGGTCCTGCGAACACTCTATCAGGCCTTGCTCGATAGCGACCTGGCCCGGCTGCGCGTCATCGCCGGGCAATGGGGCATTGACCTGCAGGCTGAACGGCGCAACGACATCGCCGCCGAACTCGCCGACACTATGGCCAACGCGGAGCGCATCACCCAGGTCATCCAGGCCCTCACCGCCGAGCAGCGGGCCGCCCTGGACGACCTGCTGCGCCACGAAGGCCGCCAACCCTGGGCCATCTTCACCCGCCGCTGGGGCGGCGTGCGCATCGTCGGACCGGGTCGGCTGGAGCGTGAAGCACTCTGGCGCACCCCTATCTCCGCTGCCGAAGGCCTGTGGTACTGGGGCCTGCTTCAGCGCACCTTCGACGATGCCGCCGTCCCCATCGAATGGGCCTTCATCCCCGACGAACTGCGGCTCTACCTCCCTACCCCACCCGCGCTGGAAACGCCCCTGCCCGAGCCCTGTGCCGCGCCCCCCGTCCAGACTCCCGGCGACGATGCCCTCGCCGACACCCTGGCCGACTTCTTCGCCGTCCTGCAGGTCGAACCGCGCCGGCTCAAAGCCCTGCCCCATCGCGGCTTCCTGGAAGCCCTCGCGCTGGATCAGGGCTGGGTCGCCCCGACAGAAAAGGGGCTGAAAATTGTCGCCGAAACCGTTTTGGACTGGCTGCAGGCCCCGCGCCAGGAACAATGGGAGCGCCTGGTCCGTGCCTGGCTCCAAAGCCGCCGTTGGCGCGAGCTGGCCCATCTCCCCGACCTCACCCTGGCCGCCGGGGCCGACTGGCCTGGCGACCCCATCGTTCAGCGCCAGGCCGCGCTGGACCTTCTGGCACGCTGCGCTCCCGGCGCCTGGTACGACATCAGCGACTTCATCAGCTACGTGCACACGCACGCCCCGGACTTCCTGCGGCCCGACGGCGATTATGAACGCTGGCCCCTGCGCGATGCCAGCACCGGCGCCTCACGGCGCGGCTTTAGCCACTGGCTTTTTGTCGAAGGGGCCTATCTGGCCCACCTCATCACGGGACCCTGCGCCTGGCTGGGATTGGTGGACCGGGGGAGCAGCGCCCCCGATCAGCCCCCCTACGCTTTCCGCCTCAGCGCCGCGGGGGAGGCGCTCCTCCATCAGGCCCCCCCACCCGCCTGGCCGGAACCGGGACCCATCACCCTGCACGAAACAGGCCG
>DAOTZR010000089.1:0-6899 GCA_034434315.1 Anaerolineae bacterium | reverse complement strand
GAGGGGCCGGCCTGGGGGACTTTTTTACAGACGGGGAAAACATGTGGACTTGCGCAGGGAAGTTAAAAGAAAACCGGTTTATCCAGGGTCGGACGGTTACCATCCCGCTATCACCCATACCTGGTAGGCAGTAAGAGCTATGATTCCGGAAACTCTACGTTTACGCAATTACCTTTCTCATCGTGAGACCGAAATAGATTTCAAAGGGCTGCACCTGGCTGTGCTGGTTGGGCCTAACGGTGCGGGCAAATCCTCGCTGTTGGATGCCATGACCTGGGCCTTATGGGGCAAGTCGCGTGCCGCAGAAGACGATGAGCTATTTCATCACGGCGAAACCTTCATGGAAGTCGAACTGGTCTTCCGCCTGCCCTTCCAAAATCAGACCGAACAACGCTATCGCGTCCTGCGTCGCCGCGAACGCAAAGGCCGGCGTTCCAGCCAGACTTTGCTGGACTTTCAGGTCGAAAGCGAACGCGGCTGGCACTCGCTCAATGGCAATTCGGTGCGCGAAACTCAAAAGCACATCGCCAAACACCTGCTCCTGGATTATGACACGTTTATCAATTCGGCTTATTTGCGCCAGGGGAAAGCGGATGAGTTTCTGGCCCTCGATCCCGCTGAACGCAAGCGCGTCCTGGGGACCATCCTGAACCTGGAAAGCTGGGAAGGTTACCGGGAAAAGGCGCGCGATCGTCTGAGTGAGGTAAGGGCCAGGGTCAAGGAACTGGAAGATCGCCTGAGACTTTGGGAAGTTGACCTGCAGCGCCGTCCTCAGCTCCAGAAGAGCCTGGAGCAGGCTCAAGGGGCATTGGAACAGGCTACCGCGCAGCTCCAGGAAGTTATGGACCAGCTTAAAGAGCTGGAAAAAGTCCGCGAGAAAGCCCGCGAGCTGGATATCCTGATCCAACAGAAAGAACAGCAGCGCCGTGAGCTCAAGGCGCGACTTCAGGATCTGCGCGACCAGGAGACGAAGCTTCAGACACAGCGCCAGGCTTGTTTAGAGCTTATCGCCCAGGCCACAGAGATTGAGGCCGCGCATGCCGCCTACCAGGCCGCACTAGAGGAGGAGCAGGGTTGGAGCGCACGCTTGAGCCAATCGGCACAGTTGCAGGAGACCATGCGCGCTCATGAGCGGGCCATAGTCCAAGAGCGCGAGGCGTTACAAAAGAAGTTGCTGGAGCAGGAGAAACAGCGGCAGGCCCTGGAAAAGCGCATCGAACAGATCCAGGCTGGATTGGAGAGAGAGCTGAGTAGCCTCGAAGGTCAGGTCCACCAGCTCCAATCGCGGCGTCAGAAGCAAGCTGAAGCAACGCCGGTGGAAGACGTGGAAGCCCAATTACGCGATTTAGAAGCCCTGCAGCAACGCATCGAGGAGGCAAAGGCTACTCTCCAGGGGCTACGTGAGGAAAAAAGCCGACTGGAAGCCACGAACCGGCAGCTCAAAGAGCAGATGGAAGGAAAGAAGAACCAGCTCGAATTGCTCACGGACCAGGCGACCTGTCCTCTGTGCCGACAACCGCTCAGCCCAGACCATCGTCGCGAGTTAATGGAAAGCATCACAAAGGAAGGTAAAGAGTTAGGGGATGCTTATCGCGCCAATCGCGCACGGCTCGAAAAAGTTGAAGAAGAAGCGCGGCAATTGCGGAGTTTCATAGACGATAATGAACCCAGGATACGCAAGATACCAGCCCTGACCCAGCACCTGGCCCGTCTGCGTGAACAGCGCGAACAAGACGAACGCGATCGCGCCGAGCAAGAGCAGCTTGAGGCGCAGGCAGCCCGTCTGCGCCAACGCCTGAGCGCGCTGGATTACGCTCAGGAAGAACGGCACAAGCTGGAAAAACTTCAGGATGCCTGTGCGGAGTTGCGCCAACGTCTGGAGCAGGAGGACTATGGACACGCGGCGCGCGCGGCCATGGCCGAACTTAAGGATGCACTCCAGGCCCTGGGCTATGATGCCCAGGCGCACGCAGCCAGTCGCGCGCGCATCCAGAGCCTGAAGGTGTCCGAAACACGCCGGCTGGAACTGGAAAAAGCCAGGGTTGAAATCAACGGCATCGAGGCGCGTCTGGTGCTCCTGGCCCAGGAGACGGCCCAGGTCAACCAGGCCATGGCGGCGATCACGGAAACGATCCAGAGTTATGAGGCCGAGCGCCAGGCATTACAACCCGTACTGGACCAGCTTCCCCGATTGGAGGCAAGCCTGACTCAGGCCCGGCAGCAGGAAAATCTGCGCCGTGATGATGTGCGCAGGTTGCATCAGGAATTGGAGGCGCTGGCCATCGTTGAGAAACGCCTGAAAGAGGGCCAGGCCGAACTGCAGGCCCTGAACACGCGGCAGGTCATCCTCACCGAATTGCAAGAGGCCTTTAGCGTGAAGGGCATACCAGCCCTGATTATTGAGCGTACCCTGCCGGAACTGGAGCGCGAGACCAATGCCCTGCTGGATCGTCTGAGCCATGGGCAAATGAGCGTGCAGTTCCGTACCCAAAAAACCATCAGCAGCGGCGAAACGCGCGAAACTCTCGATTTGCTGATCAGTGACACGCAGGGAACCCGGTCTTACAAGCTGTTTTCGGGCGGGGAGCAGTTCCGCATCAATTTTGCGGTGCGCGTTGCGCTTTCGCGCCTGTTGGCGCAACGGGCGGGGGTGCGCCTGCGCACGCTGTTCATTGATGAAGGCTTTGGGGTGCTGGACCTGGACGGTCGCGAGCGCCTGATTGAGGCGATTCGCGCAATTCAAAATGAGTTCGATTTGCTGCTGGTGATCACGCACATCGAGGAGCTGCAGGATGCTTTTCCCGCCCGCATTCTGGTCACCCGGGATGGGGACGGGTCGCGGGTCCAGGTGGTGTAGCCCCCCCCAAAAAAAATCCGGCGAACGGCCCGATAGCCGTTCGCCGGAATGGGAGCGAGGCCTGGGTCAGGCCGGTTCGGCGGCGGAGATACCGACTTGTTTGAAGCTGAATGCGATGCGCCGCTCGGCTGCGTTGCAGGAAAGCACCCGCGCCAGACGCCGCTCCCCAACCTGGACCACTTCCTCAGGACGTTCAATGGGTTGGGCCGAGAGCTCGGTGAGATGAACCAGGCCTTCAATTTCCGGACAGACGGTGAGGGCGACAAAAGCGCCGAATCTGGCCAGGCTTGTGACGCACACTTCCACAATGGCACCTTCCTGACAGTACTGCTCTACCTGTTGCCAGGGGTCGGGTTGGACCCGTTTGAGGCTCAGGCTCAGGCGCTCGTTGGACAAGTTGACTTCAAGGAGTTTGACCTGCACGGTTTGCCCCACCTGTACGATGGTGCGCGGATCCGTTACGCGCCGCCAGGAGAGTTCGGAAATGTGGATGAGGCCTTCAACGCCGTTGACGCTGACAAAAGCCCCGTAATCCACAACGTTGGTGATGACCCCTTCGTATACCTTGTCCGGTTCCAGGGTAGAAAGTAGCTCGCGTTTGCGCAGGCGCTGTTCGGGAACGATGCGCTCGGAAAAGATCAGCCGGTTGCGCTCGGGGACTACTTCCAGGACACGCAGGTGCAGGGTCTTGCCGATGAGGGCCGACCAACGCTGATCCGGGTCATCGAGGCGCTGCATGGAACGCCAGGTGGGGGAGAGCTGTGAGCCGGGGACAAAGCCGCGTAATTTGCCCATTTGCACCAGCACACCCCCGCGATTGACCTCTACAACGGGCAGGTCAATCGTTTCATGGGTTTCAAGCAGACGAAAGGCTTCATCCCAATCGCGCTGCTGTTCAGCGCGCAGAAGGGACACGTAGACGACTCCCTCCGCTTCGGACACTTCCATGACGTAGACGCTGACACGCCGCCCTGGACGCAAGTTTGCCCACTGCTCAGGCGTCAGGGCCTCCAGGTCTTTGGGAATAACCAACGCATCATGTTTATCCCCGATGTCAATGAGGACGGCCTGGGGGGAGACAGAAACGATGGTTCCTGACACAATGTCCCCGTGATGGAGGAAAGGGGTCTTGAAATATTGCTCCAGGAGAGCATCCATGGACATAGCATCGGCGCCGGCCGACTCCGAAGAGAACTTGGCTTTCATAATTTACTGCCCAACCTCCTGAACAGGCTATTATCATTATAGAGATTTTTCAGAAAGGTGCAATTGTGGGGAGCAATGTGCCGGTTGGTATCCGGAGCGTTACGTGTTATGATTAGGAGAGAGGGTGCGGGAGAAGGTCCGGCACAGAAGGAGGTTACGTATGAAGAAAATCCTGCAATGGCTCTGGCTATGGTCGGGTATAGTTTTACTGCTCCTGTCCGGGCCGGTTCAGGCCCAGAGCGGTATGCGCCCGGTTCTGGTGCTCCAGGTGGACGGGGCTATCACCCCGGCGGTGGGCAGTTATCTGGACCGCGGTATCAGTCTGGCGGAAAGCCAGGGGGCGGAACTGGTGGTCATTACGTTGAATACCCCCGGCGGTGATGTGAATACAACGCTCAAGATCATGGAGCGTTTCGAAAATGCACAGGTGCCGGTAGTGGTGTACGTCAGTCCGCGCGGCGGGCAGGCCCTTTCGGCGGGGACTTTCATTACGCTGGGGGCCCATGGGGCGGCTATGGCGCCTAATACGTTGATCGGCGCGGCCCATCCTGTGGATAGCGTCGGACAGGATTTGCCTGAAACGATCAATGCCAAGCTGGTGAATGCCCTGGTCGGCAAAATGGAAAATGTCACCCGCCGACGCGGCCAGGCTGCCGTGGAATGGGCGACCCAGGCCGTCCGCGAGTCCATGACGGCTAACGAACAGCAAGCACTGGAGCTGGGTCTGATTGATGGCGTTGCGGCGGATTTGAACGAGCTGCTCACACAGTTCAATGGCCACACGCTGGAGGTCGGCGGAACGCCGGTAACCCTGCGCTTAACCCAGGTCCAGGTCAAGGAGGTGCCGATGAACATCATCGAACAGGCCCTGCAGTTCCTGACCAATCCCAATGTGCTGGCGGTGCTGATGGTGATTGGGATTCAGGCCATTCTGATCGAGCTTTCCAGTCCGGGTGGGTGGTTCGCCGGATTTACGGGCGCGGTGTGCCTGGCCCTGGCCGCTTACGGCCTGGGGATCCTTCCGGTGAACTGGCTGGGGGGCGCTTTCATCATCATCGCGATAGTCCTGTTTGCCATGGAGGTCCATGCTATGACGCACGGTGCATTGTCCGCTGCCGGTATCGCCTCGATGATTGCCGGCATTTTGATTTTGTTTAACACACCCGCCGGTTCACCTTTCGGTCGGGTTTCCATTCCTCTGGTGATTGGGCTCGCGGTCATGATGGGCGGGCTGTTCCTGTTCATCGTGGTGAAGGCCCTGCAGGTGATGAAGCATCAGCCGGTCACCGGCACAGAGGGGCTGATCGGCGCCCGCGGCGTGGTCAAGGTGCCCCTGACGCCTCAGGGCAAGGTGCTGGTGAAAGGGGAATGGTGGGATGCCCTGGCCCTGGATCCGCCACTGGAGCGCGATACGCCCATCGAGGTGGTGGGTGTCGAAGGCTTCCGCCTGACGGTGAGGCGAGGGTAGGGCCATGGATCTGCGCAGCTTTCTGCAAGTTCTGGAGGACGAGGGAGCGCTACACCGGATCAGCTCTCCTACCGCGCCACACCTGGCTCTGGCGCGGGAGCTGGCTGCCCGCGATGGCCAGGCGCTGTTGTTCGAAACGGTAGAGGGCTACCCCGGCTGGCGTTACGTGAGCGGCATCGCTGCCCAGCGGAGCTTTTTCGCCCGCGCCTTGAATTGTTCTGTGCCGGAGCTGGTGACGCGCATGGCGGATGCGCTGGCTGCGCCCCAGACCCCACCTCTGGTCGAGAAGGCGCCCTGCCAGGAGGTGATCCTCGATCCCCCCGATGTGGACGCCCTGCCACTGCCGCGTTATCATCCCCAGGATGGCGGACCGTACATCACCGCGGGGGTAGCCGTGGTGCGCGACCCGGAGCTGGGACGCAATGCTTCGTATCACCGTCTGATGCGGCTGGACCGGCAGCATTTTGCCGCGCGGGTGGTGGAAAACCGGGGGACGCATACGGCCTGGCGCAAGTCGCCGGAGGGTCTGCCGATGGCCGTGGCGCTGGGGTTGCCCCTGCATATTCTGCTGGCCGCGGCCATGGCCCCGCCACCGGGGGTGGATGAGTTGGGTGTAGCCCAGGCTTTCGCGCCTACGCCCCTGGTGCGTTGTGTGTCGCAGCCGCTGGAGGTGCCGGCGGAGGCTGAAGTGGTCATTGAAGGGGTCCTCACGCACGACCTGACGGATGAAGGCCCCTTCCCCGATTTGACGGCCACCATGGATTATGTGCGCCGCCAGCCGATTTTCCGCGTGACCGCCATCACGCACCGACGCGAGCCGCTGTTCCATGCGTTGTTGCCCGCGGGACTGGAGCACAAGGCGCTGATGGGAATGCCGCGCGAGCCGACCATTTTCGCCGAGGTGAACAAGGTGACGCGCTGCACCGGCGTCTACATCACACCCGGCGGGTGTTCGTGGTTGCACGCGGTCGTGCAAATCGCCAAGCAGAGGCCGGATGATGGCCTGCGCGCAATTGAAGCCGCTTTCCGCGGCCATAGTTCGCTCAAGCATGTGGTGGTGGTGGACGAGGACGTCAATCTGTACGATCCCGCAGAGGTGGAATGGGCCATTGCCACGCGTTTCCAGGCCCATCGCGGGTTGATTGTGCTGCACGATCAGGGTGGGTCCAGCCTGGATCCCTCGGCCTGGCAGGAGCCCGGCCAGAAGACGCGCACGTCCAAAATGGGACTGGACGCCACGCGACCCTGGGAAGAACGGCCCGGCGCTCACAAGGATTTCACGCGCGTGCGCTACGAGTAGCCCAGACTGGTCACGGCCAAAGCACCAGCGCCCGACCCGAGGGGTCGGGCGCTGATCGTGTAACCAGG
>DAOTZR010000088.1:0-5074 GCA_034434315.1 Anaerolineae bacterium | reverse complement strand
CACCATGGAAGGCTGCGTGTTCAGGACTTCCAAAGATGATCCGGCTCAAAAAGCCATCTTGCATGTAAATCTCTACTTTCACATCGGCTCCTGTGGGGGGAAATCTTTTCGGTCCCATTTTTGTGTGTGACTGTTTGCAGAAAATCCAGCCCGGATGCAGCTCCAGAGCGGATCAGGCAGTGCTAGCGCTGGTGCCTATTCGTAGCGTTATTTGTCAACACACGTTGAAACTGGATCTAAAATTCATGCGTGTAATTTACCGATTGGAAGTATAATAGAGTTACCTCATGGTGTGAATAATCCTCCAGGAGAGCACATGACAACGACAGAAGAAAAAGTTTATCCGCCTTTACCACGTATCCCGGCGCATGTAGGCATTATCATGGACGGCAACGGACGCTGGGCCCGGTCACGCGGGTTGCCACGCCTGGCAGGACATCGCGCTGGGGTAGAAAACCTGCGGCGGATTCTACGCGCGGCTGTGCGTTTTGGCGTGCCCATGTTGACGATTTACGCCTTTTCCACGGAAAACTGGTCGCGTCCTCCGGACGAGGTCGAAGGTCTGATTCATCTCATTTATGAGGCTTTGAACAGAGAAGTTGATGAACTTAATCGAAACGGTGTCCAACTAAGACACATTGGTCGGCTGGATCCTCTGCCTGAGGATTTAAAAATGCGGATTCAGCAGGCGATCGCGTTAACGCGCCAGAACACGCGTCTGATTTTGAATGTGGCTTTTAATTATGGGGGCCGGGCTGAAATTGTTGATGCGGTGCGCAAAATCGTGGCCGAAGGCCTTGCACCCGAAGCCATCACCGAAGAGGTGATTTCCGCCCATCTGTATACGGCCGGATGCCCCGACCCGGATTTAATCATCCGCACCAGTGGCGAAATGCGCGTGAGCAATTTTCTGATCTGGCAGGGCGCCTATGCTGAATACTACATCACCTCTATCTACTGGCCGGATTTCGACGAAGATGCTTTTTATGCGGCTTTACAAGACTACGCTCAGCGCGAACGGCGTTTTGGTGGCGTGATTTCTTCCGGGCAGGTCAACTGATGCTGCGTGAGCGCGTTTTAAGTGCTGTTTTTTTATTGCCGTTGGTTATCGGAAGTCTCCTTTGGGGAGGGTGGGCCTATGTTGGGCTGATTAGTCTGGCCATAGGCCTGGCGGCCTGGGAGTATCGTGCCCTCCTTGCCCGCCTTGGGTATCGCATCTCTCCTGTACTCCTGGAGCTTGGCACATTAAGCTGGCCCGTATTGTTTGCCCTGGATCGGGAGAGCTGGGTCATACCCGGATTGTTCCTTTTGATAATGGCGACTGCTTTGTGGCAGATGCGCCATTACGGGGCGCAGTCCAGTGCTTCCTGGGCTTTAACCCTGGCTGGGGCGACTTATTTGGGGTTGGGGGGAGCCTATTTGTTCAAGCTGCGCACCGTGTCCGAGGGGCTGTGGTGGTCTCTAACGGCTTTGCCGGTGGTGTGGATCGCTGATTCTGCAGCTTATTTCATCGGTCGGCGCTGTGGGGTTCACAAAATGGCGCCAGCCATCAGCCCGAAGAAGAGCTGGGAAGGGTATGGCGCCGGCTTGTTGGGAGGGCTCATTGGAGGAGCCTTGCTGGTCGTGCTCTGGCAGCGTATCGCCGATTTGACCTGGCTCACGGTCGAGCGCGGCGCTCTGTTGGGCCTTGCCCTGGCGGCAATAACGCCGACGGGTGATTTCTTTGAGTCTATGTTCAAACGTGAGGCCGGGGTTAAGGATTCCAGTCATCTTATCCCTGGCCATGGCGGCATGTTTGATCGGATTGATAGCCTTTTGTGGGTCGGTTGGGTGAGCTGGGTGTTGTTCCGCGTGTGGGGGATCGGATAAGGCAGGTTCGGGTCCGCGAAGGCCGATGGTCCGGCTGGTTTGCTTGTTGGGGGGCGACTTCGGTTTTGTGCAGCTCTTTCGCATTCATCACTTGTTGACGTAAATTTTCGGCCTTAATCGGAGTTTTGCGTTTCCAGATTGATCTCCAGAGGGATGGTGCCGTATTGTTCGTGATGGAGTTCCTGGTTAAAGAGAACTCTTGACGATACCTGGACCCATTTTTCGCAAAACAGTTGAGAGCTTGCCTGATCTTCCTGGGCTTTGGAGTAGCATTGTCTGAAACGCATTCCGGGCGTGTTTTATCCTGTTGGTGACTTCTGATTCGCTGGTCAGGATCTTGTCAGGTTGATGAAGGAGGGCTGAATGGATTCAAACTTAATCACGATCGAAGCCTTTATCATGGAGCAGGAGCGCGCCTTTTATCCGGAAGCCACGGGAATGTTCAGCAATCTGCTCTACGATATCGCTCTGGTGGCCAAGGTGGTCTCGCGGGATATACGCCGTGCCGGACTGGTGGACATCCTCGGACGGGTCGGCAGTGTGAATGTGCAGGGCGAGCAGCAAATGAAGCTGGATGTGCTGGCTAATGATGCGATCATTCGTCTGAACAGTTATACCGGACGGGTAGCTGTGATCGCCAGTGAAGAGCTGCAAGGATTGGCCGAAACGACACCGGCCATGAGTCAGGGAAAATATGTGTTGGTGGTGGACCCGCTTGACGGTTCATCGAACATTGACACGAATGTAACCGTAGGGACGATTTTTTCGATTTTCCGACGCCGTTCACCCTCAGGTACACCGGGGGTGCTGGAAGATTGTCTGCAGCCGGGCCGTGATCTGGTCGCCGCTGGATATATCTGTTACGGATCGAGCACGATGCTGGTTTATACAGCGGGAAACGGTGTGCATGGGTTCACACTGGAGCCCAGTGTAGGGGAGTTTCTGCTCTCCCATCCAAACATCAGAATTCCAGAAAAACCGGAGTATTTCAGCACAAATTCGGCTTATGAGCGTTATTGGAGTCCGGGGGTGCGGCGTTTTGACCAATATTTGCGTGGCCTTGGGGATGAGCCGCCTCCAGCCGGGCTTTCGGCGCGCTATGTCGGATCATTGGTGGCGGATTTTCATCGCAATCTGCTGAAGGGGGGGATTTTTTACTATCCTTTGCTTTATAAGGACAATCGTCCCCAACCCAAACTGCGGTTGCTTTATGAAGCGGCGCCGCTGGCTTTTATCGCTCGCCAGGCTGGCGGGTATGCTTCCGATGGCGAGCGCGATATTCTGGACATTGAGCCACACTCCTTACACCAGCGCACAGCGTTGTTTGTGGGTAACCGCGCGTTGGTCGAAAAGGCGGAAGTGTATATCCGGCTCTATGGGTAGACCCTATCACACCGTTGGTGTGACCTGATGTCTTAGCTGAAGGAGGTTAATCGTGGAAGAAGAACGCCAGGAACAACTCTATGAGGAAGAATACACCGATTCCGAGCCCACTTTTGAGCCCGGAGACGTTCCTCCTGTGACTTATACGCCCGTTGTTGTGGAAGTTTCGCCCGTCGGTGTGGAAGAGGAGGAGGTACCTCCTTCAGAGGAGGAAAGCTCTGACCTTTCTTCGGAGGTGCTTGTTGCGGTAACACCGCTTGAGGATATCTCAAAACCAGAGCCGATGGCTCCCGAGAAAGATGAAAAGGATGTATTGCGCCATTTGGAGATGCGCGACCTGGAGGCGATGCGGCTACAGGAATTACGCGATCTGGCCCGGGCCTGCAATGTTTCGGGATTCAGCCGCCTCAAAAAGGAAGACCTGGTTTTGCTGCTCTTGCGGGCGAAAGCCGAGCGGCAGGGTTTTATCTTTGGCGGCGGTATTCTAGAAATTATGTCGGATGGGATTGGGTTTTTGCGCTCAGCTCGCTTTTTGCCCGGACCAGAGGATGTCTATGTTTCGCAGACGCAGATCCGGCGCTTTGGTTTGCGCACCGGCGATATGGTGATCGGGCAGGTACGTCCGCCCAAAGAGAACGAAAAGTACCGCAGCCTGTTGCGCATCGAAGCCGTCAACGGTATGGATCCGGAAACGTTGCGCAATCGGCCGCGCTTCGAAACCCTGGTGCCGGTTTTCCCCTATCAGCGTTTACGTTTGACAACAGACCCAAAAAGTATGACGCAGCGTCTTTTGGAACTGGTAGCTCCTATTGGCATGGGGCAGCGCGGGCTTATCGTTTCGCCACCCAAAGCCGGTAAAACCACGGTGCTGAAAAAGATCGCCAACGGTATTTCGGAAAATCATCCCGATGTCCATCTGATTGTGCTGTTGATCGGTGAGCGTCCCGAAGAAGTCACCGATATGGATCGCTCGGTGGACGCTGAGGTGATTAGCTCGACCTTTGATGAATCGGTGGAACATCAGGCGCGCGTGGCTGAAATGACTTTGGAGCGCGCCAAGCGTCTGGTGGAAATTGGCAAGGATGTGGTGATCCTGATGGACAGTATCACCCGCCTGACGCGCGCTTATAACCTGGTGGTGCAACCGAGTGGTCGCACCCTTTCCGGCGGTTTGGATCCGGCAGCGCTTTATCCGCCCAAGCGGTTTTTTGGCGCGGCGCGCAAGATTGAAGATGGCGGAAGTCTTACCATTATCGCTACCTGTCTGATAGATACCGGTAGCCGCATGGATGACTTGATTTACGAGGAGTTCAAAGGCACGGGCAATATGGAATTGCACCTCAGCCGGAAGCTGCAGGAACGCCGTATCTTCCCTGCTTTCGATATCACCCGTTCGGGCACGCGCCGCGAGGAGTTGCTGCTTGACGAGGCTACGCTGCGGCGGGTCTGGCTGATGCGGCGCATGGTCACGCAGATGATGACGCCGCCGCCAGGAGGACCGGGCTACGACATTACGACGGCTACCGAGGCCTTGCTCGAACGCATGCGCAAAACGCGCACTAATGCCGATTTTCTGGAGCAACTTACCCGCGATTTGCGCTGAGATGGGAGAATCCAGGCCGGCAGGAGGCTAAGGCAACAGGCGTCCTGCCGGTTTTTTTTATTATGCCCTCTTGCCAACCGTGTCTTTAGGCCGGTTTGTTCCCCGTGTTTTTCATGTTTCGAGGTCTGAGCTTCGGACGTGAGTTCGGACATGGGTGGCAAGAATCTCCTGGTTGCGTCAAAATTGGGCTTGTAGCACATTATAGGCCCAAACCAGGAG
>DAOTZR010000087.1:0-6446 GCA_034434315.1 Anaerolineae bacterium | reverse complement strand
GCCAGGCTGGTGTGGTGGATTCCGGAGGGCAGTGACTGGTTTATATTCTTGAGGGAATGTGGCGTTATGCCGCCGGTATGCCGGTTGAGGATGGCACTGAAAAAGAAGCGCCCGTGGTCCAGGCCCACACCGAAGAGCTGGAGCATGAGGAACATGGGTATGGGTATGATGTGCAATTCATCATTGTGGGGCGGAATCTGGATGTCGAGCGCATTCGTGCCACCATTGACGCGATGGGGGATAGCACCCTCGTGGTCGGCGATAACTCCACCGTCAAGGTCCATGTCCATGTCCCCGACCCGGGCGTGCCCATCAGTTACGCCGTAAAGCTGGGGTCCCTGCGCGATGTGGTTGTCGAGGACATGCAGGCGCAGTATGAGGAGTTTTCTACTCAGGAGCGGTTCCCGGCTGGCATTGGCCCTGCGATGGGCATTCCCGCCTCGCTAGAGGAAGAGGTTCCGGCGATAGGCATGGTGGCTGTGGTGGCCGGTGAGGGATTGGTGAAGACCTACCGCAGTCTGGGAGTCAACGCCATCGTGGAAGGTGGGCAAACGATGAATCCGAGCACGGCGGACTTGCTGCATGTCGCGGAGTCCCTGCCTTCGGATAAAGTCTTGATTCTCTGTAATAACAAAAATATCGTGCTGGCGGCGCAGCAGGCCGAAGCGCTGTGTGAGACCAAAGAGATCGGTGTGGTTCCCACGCGCTCGGTCCAACAGGGCATCGCTGCTTTATTGGCCCTGGACCAGGAGGCGGATTTGCAGGAAAATATCGCCCGGATGATGGAGGCTGCGCAGAGCATCATCAGCGCGGATGTTACGACGGCTACCCGCGATGTGGAACTCAATGGCGTTGCGGTGCACAGCGGTCAGGCTATCGGGCTGGTGAATGGAGAACTGCTGGTTGCCGGCGACGGTTACGCTGAGGTAGTTAAGGCGCTTCTGGAAAAGGTCAATCTGGATGAGCACGAGCTGGTGACCCTGTATTATGGCGAGGGCGTTCAGGCTGACGAGGCCCAGGCGCTGCTCCAGGAGCTGCAGGATCTGTATCCAGACCTGGAATTCGAACTGATCTATGGGGGACAGCCCCATTATCCTTACTTCATTTCAATCGAATAGCGGGCCAGGCCCCGCAACTCAAGGAGGTCTGAGTGGCTTACGTGCAACTCATTACGGATGGCACCGCGTTTTTGCCGGCTGAACGGCTGCGGGAGTTGAATATTATCTCCTTGCCGGTGGTCAGCCAGGTTGGAACGCGCCATTTTATGTATGACCAAAAGACGTTTGAGCATCATGCTTTGCTGAGCGCGATGCGTGAGACGCGCGCACCTGTGGAAATTGTGGGGCCTTCTGCGGACGATTTCCGTGCGGTCTTTCAACGGACTCTGTACCGCACCAATCAAATGTTGGTGATCCTTTCTTCCGGACATCTCAGCCCGGTTGTACGCAACGCGCGGATAGCGGCACGGGACTTCATGGGGCGCTGTGACATCCATATCCTGGACTCGCAGACGATTTCCGTGGGGCTGGGATTGCTGGTCGAGCAGGCCGGCCTGTTGTTGCAGCAAGGCGATCGGGCTCTGAGCGACGTGGTTAAACATGTGCGTGGTATGATTCCGCGCATTTACGTCGTCATGATTACGCATACTACGGATTACCTCTATCGTAGCGGAAAGCTCAGCGCTATGCAGGCCATCCTGGGGACGATGCTGAACATCCATCCTTTTGTGGTGATTGAAGATGGCGAAATTATTCCTCAGGAAAAAAGCCGTTCAGCTGAAAAAGCGGTGGATCGTCTGGCCGAATTCGCTTCTGAATTTTCGCGGGTGCATACCATGACGATTTTCCAGAGCGGGCCGGAATCGAAGCCGGTGGATGAGGCGCTGACGTTGCGTTCACAACTGGAACTGTTCTTCCCCGGGCGTGAATTCCCCATCATTACGTATGACCCGATTCTGGCGGCCTGTCTTGGACCAGATGCGTTGGGTCTCATCGTGTATGAGGGAGATCGCTGAGATGGGGCAGGCTCTGCGCATTGTGACGGATAGCATGGCTGATCTGCCGCCCGATCTGGTGCGCGAGCTGGCCATTGAGGTGGTGCCGATCTACTTTTCTTTTGAAAGCTGGAATGGGCCGGATGACGGCCGTTTCAACAAAACCGTAATTTACCAGGCCATGCGCACCAGCACTGCAGCGCCAACGACGGCAGCGCCGGCGCCGGGAGAATTTCTGGCCGCTTATCAGCGCCTGGTAGACGAGGGAGCTCAGGATATTATCGGCCTGTTCCTGGCCTCACCTTTAAGCAGCATTGCCCGCAATGCCCATCTGGCAGCTCAGCAAGTTCGGGGGGCGCGGGTGCATGTGCTGGAATCGGGGCAGGTGTCCCTGGGGATTGGCTTTCAGGTCCTGGCGGCAGCGCGTGCGGCTGCCCAGGGAGCCGGGGTGGATGAGGTCCGCCGGCTGGTGGAGGATACGGCCCGACGTACTTATGTTGCGGGCTTCCTGGAATCTATCATGTTTCTCCGTCGCGGCGGACGGGTAGGCTGGGCTTTGGCCTGGGTCGGCGACATGTTGCAAATCAAGCCGCTTGTCATGTATCACCAGGCTGAAGCTACGCTGCTGGGTAAAGTGCGCACCTATCGCCGGGCCTTGAGCGCGTTGGTGGAATGGGTGCGGACGCTGGGCCCGCTGGAGCATCTGGCGTTTCTGCACACTGACGTAGCGCCTGAGATTTTGGAGGAATTGCAGAGCGCCCTGGGTGACCTTGTTGTGAATGGCGAGGTCCCCTGGGTGATAGAGGTTTCGCCAGTATTCGGCGCGCATGTGGGACCTGGAGCCGTAGGCGTCGCGCTGGTCCGCTCTTAACCTGGTCTGGCCGGTGTCAGCGCCTGCCAGAGCTAAATCTTGTGGATAAGGACAAGCTTCATACGCATGAATCCTGTTGAGACGTTACAGAAGATGTTAGCCCTGGAAGAATCAGAATACAACTTCCAGGATCGTGCCGTTGCCGGTGGTCTGGCCCGGTATGCGGATACGTGGTCTAAACAGTCCAGGCAACTTTATGGAGAGTCGGCTCAGGCATGGGTTGCCGAAGTCGCAGCGCTCCTGCGTTCGTACAGCGCAGCGCCTGTGCCCGAAGCGCGTCGCGAAATCTTGGCCACGCTCAAGCAGCGCCTGGCGCAGGGGCCAACGGCCTCGACGGCTCCAACTTCGGATGAGGCACCTCGACCCCTGGAACGCCCCCGACCTGCAGCCGCTTCCCGATGGGGTGCGACGAGTTGGACAACCTTGCAGGCGCCTCTGGTCACGCTGCGCGGGGTAGGACAGGCTCGCGCCTCCCTGTTGGAAAAGCTGGGGTTGCGCACGCTTGAAGACCTGCTTTTCTGCTATCCCCGGCGGTATGAGGATTACGCTGGCTTGAAGACCATTGTCAAAGTCGAATACGGCGAACTGGTAACCGTGATCGGTAAAGTGTGGGATGCCGGCGCGCGCGAAACGCAGGGCGGGCGGAAGCTCTTCAAGGCGGTGTTGAGTGACGGCACCGGTTTCCTGGAGCTGACCTGGTTCAACCAGCCCTATCTGGCAGACCGCATCAAGCCGGGGATGCTGCTCAAAGTCACCGGTAAAGTGGGGCAGTACCTGGGACGGCCCACCATGGTCGCTCCAGAGTGGGAGGTGCTTGAGCGGGAAGAACTGAAAAGCGCAGGCTTGCTCCCGGTCTACCCCTTGACCGAGGGCCTGACGCAAAAGGTCATGCGTTCCACTGTCGAACAAGCTCTGGCGCTCTGGGCGGAGCGTGTGCCGGAGACCCTGCCGGCAGCTTTGCGCGAGCAGTATCAGCTCTGGCCCTTGAGTCTGGCTTTGCGCAAGATCCACTTTCCCGAAGATTGGAGCCAGTTGCAACTGGCGCGCCGGCGTCTGGGCTTTGAAGAGGCTCTGATTTTGCAGATCGGGTTGCTGCGCCAGAAAAAGGCCTGGAAAGCCCAGAGCGGTCAGCGCATCGTGCTGGATCCGGCCCAGATTGAGGCCCTGATCGCGGCCTTGCCTTACGCCCTGACCGGGGCGCAGCGGCGTTCTCTGGAGGAGATGCTGCAGGACCTGGCTTCGGGTCAACCCATGAACCGCCTGCTGCAGGGTGACGTGGGATCGGGTAAAACGGTGGTGGCTGCGTTGTTGCTGGCGCTCCTGGCCGGCGCGGGCTATCAGGGGGCGCTGATGGTGCCTACAGAAATCCTGGCCGAGCAGCACTACGCCACTCTTTCGCGTCTTTTCGCGCTTTTCCCGCAAACGCCAACCCTGGCTCTTCTGACGGGGAGCACACCCGATTATGAACGTGAAGCTATCTACGCTGGCCTGGCCGATGGCTCCATCGGGGTGGTAGTGGGAACTCATGCGCTGATTCAGGAGCGCGTCGCCTTTGCCCGTTTGGCGCTGGTGGTCATTGACGAGCAACACCGGTTTGGGGTGGAGCAACGGGCGGCCCTGCGCGCCAAGGGGCTCAATCCCCATGTGTTGGTGATGACGGCTACCCCGATCCCGCGTTCGCTGGAATTGACCATTTGGGGGCATGTGGATGTGTCGGTGTTGGACGAACTCCCGCCGGGACGCCAGCCGGTCGAAACGCGCGTGCTCAAGCCTTCCGAACGGGAGCGCGCCTATCAATTCATCCAACATCAGGTTGAAAAAGGCCGTCAGGCCTTCATCGTTTACCCGCTGGTTGAGGAGTCGGAAAAACTCGATGCCCGCGCGGCAGTTGAGGAGTTTGAGCGTCTTCGCCGCGAAGTTTTCCCCCGCTTGCGCCTGGGCCTGTTGCATGGTCAGCTGCGCTCCGAGGACAAGGAAGCTGTGATGGCCCAGATGAAACGGGGTGAACTGGATATCCTGGTAGCTACCACGGTCATTGAGGTGGGGATTGATATTCCGAATGCGACGGTGATGCTGATTGATGGGGCCGAGCGTTTCGGCCTGGCGCAGCTCCATCAGTTGCGTGGGCGCGTAGGCCGTGGGGCGGATCGCTCTTACTGTCTGTTGCTTTCCGAAGATCCCTCGGAGGAAGCCGCCGAGCGGCTGAAGGCCCTGGAAGACACGACCGACGGTTTCCTGCTGGCGCAAAAAGATCTGGAGATGCGCGGCCCTGGCGAGTTCCTCGGGACCCGGCAGAGCGGTTGGCCAGATTTGCCCATCCTGATGGCTCTGGGCGATACGCGGGTGCTGCATGAGGCACGCGAAGCGGCTGTGGCTTTGCTGGAGATGGACCCGGAACTGGCTTTGCCTGAGCATCAGGCCCTGGCTCAGCGCGTGACGCGCTTCTGGGAAAATCTGGACACGGTAAAGGAGTTAAGTTGAACCTGATTGCCCTGTATCCTGGCACGTTTGATCCCATTCACATGGGCCATGTTGATATCGCCACTCGTGCGGCGGCGCTGTTCGAATACCTGGTGGTGGGAGTGTATGACCGTCCCAATAAAAAACTGCTTTTTACAACAGATGAGCGTGTCGCCTTGGTGAGGGAAGCTCTGGCGCATCTGCCCAACGTGGAAGTGCGGGCGTATCAAGGGCTGACCATCGCTTTTGCTCAGGCTTTGGGGGCCAGAGTCCTGGTGCGTGGTCTGCGGGTAATCTCCGATTTCGAGTTGGAGTATCAGCTCGCGTTGACCAACCGCCAACTGGCCCCGGAGCTGGAATCGGTCTGTCTGATGACGCGCCAGGAACACGCTTTTCTCAGTTCCAGTCTGGTTAAGGAAATTTTCCTGCTAGGGGAGGGCGTAGAGGGGATGGTGCCCCCTCATGTTCGTTTGGCCTTAGAGCTCAAACGCCAGGCTTTGACCGCGGCTTCGGATGTGACGGTGGTATCTTTAAGGGATTGACTCGCATGGAGGGGCTATGGACGTTGAATTTCTCATCAAGCGTCTGGAGCGGTACATTTTTGAAGAAAGTCCGCGCATTCCGCTTTCCAACAATCGCGCTGTGAACGAGGAGGATATTCGCAAGCAACTGGAGCTGATTCAGGAATCCCTACCCAAAGATCTGGCTCTGGCGCGCGAAATTGTCCAGCAGCGCACGGCCCTGATCGAAAAAGCCAGGGAAGAAGCCGCGCGCATTGTGGCCGAGGCTCAGGCCGAAGCCGCTCGCCTGATCGAAGCGCATCGTATCACCCAGGAGGCACGGGAACAGGCCGCCCGTTTGCGCGCCATGGCGGAAAAGGATGCCGAACAGCTCAGACGCGATGCGGATGACTACGTCTTTAACACCCTCAGCCAGCTTCAGGAAGAGCTGTTGCGGCTGCAGCGGGTTGTGGATAATGGCCTGCAAAAGCTTCAGGCTGACCAGGAACCGCCATTAACCTCTTCTCACTGAGCTTCGGACGTGAGTTCGGACATGGGTGGCAAGAATCTCCTGGTTGCGTCAAAATTGGGCTTGTAGCACATTATAGGCCCAAACCAGGAG
>DAOTZR010000086.1:0-10866 GCA_034434315.1 Anaerolineae bacterium | reverse complement strand
CTCCTGGTTTGGGCCTATAATGTGCTACAAGCCCAATTTTGACGCAACCAGGAGATTCTTGCCACCCATGTCCGAACTCACGTCCGAAGCTCAGTGATTTAAAGGTTGCCCTCTGGGGCGACCGTGAAGGCCGCCTCTACGCCTATCCTGTTGTGGACCGGCCCAAAAAGAAACACAGGGGACGCTGCCCCTGTGTTTCCGTAATTTTGAAGGCCCCTTATTTTTCGCTGATGATGACCTTGCGCCTCAGAATGTACCAGTCGGCGATGTTGCGGAAGCGGTCGCCGCTGTGCATCAGGGAACCGAGCTGGACATCGTACACCCGCGCTTTGACGGCGTAGGTGGTGACGGGTACGTAAAGCGGGATGGCCGGGACCTGCTCCATAAACAGCTGTTGGTATTCCGCGTACAGGGCAGTGCGCTCCTCGCGGTCATATGTTTGCCGGGCGGCCTCGATGACCTCGCTGATGCGCCGATGGCGAAAGCCGGTGTAGTTCTGGCCGTCAATGACCTGGGTCTCGTGCCAGAAGGGGTAGGGGTCAGGGTCACCAGCCAGGGCGACCCGCACCAGGGCAGCTTCGTAGCGGCGCTCCTCCAGGGCCTGGCTCAACTCCGTGGCGTTGACCGGCTGGACGGTGACCGAAAGCCCGACGCGCGCCCATTGTTGCGCCAGGGCCTGGGCCGTGGCGCGTTCGCGCGGCGTATCCAGCGCCAGCAGGGTGAAGCTCAGGGGATCACCGTAAAGGTTGCGCAGGGTTTCGGTGGGATAGTCGCGCGTCCACCCGGCTTCCTTAAACCGCGCCAGCGCAATATCCGGATCGAGGGTATAGCTGATGACGCCCGTGGTTGTGTAGGCCCAGGTGCCGGGGAGCAACGGGGTTTGGGCGACGAGCGCCTGCCCCTGCAAAACTTCCTCAACCAGGGCCTTGCGATCAAGGGCATAGACCAGTCCCTGCCGGAAGCGTGCCTCATGGAAAGGCAGGGTGGTGCTGAGGGTGGTGTTGAAGAACACCAGTTCCATTTCGGCCAGGGGCGCGGAGTAGAAAGCCGTGTCGGGCATGGCCCAGGCTTCCTGGAGCTGGTCATTGGGGACGAAGGCGACCCCTTCGACGTCCCCGGCCTGGTAAGCGGCCAGGGCCGCCTGAGGCGTGGGGTAGAAACGCAGCTCCACGCCATCGAGATAAGGGCGCTGCCCGTAATAGCTGGTGAAGCGTTTAAGCGACACCGACGTGATGCGCCCCGAATCGTAGGTCACCGCATCTACCCGGAAAGGCCCGCTGCCAACAGGGGCGCGGTTGAATTCCAGCGTGGGTAACTGCGCGGCGGTTATGCCTTGCAGCAGATGCGCCGGCAGGATGCCGATGGTCGTGTAGTCCAGGAAGGGTGCGTAGGGCTCCGGCAGGCCCAGGCGCAGCGTGCGTTCATCCACGACTTCGACCGTGACCGAGCGCCAGAGCGCGCCGACATCAGGCGGCCCCGGATAGTCGGGGTCCTGCAGCAGGCCGATGGTGAAGGCGACGTCGCGGGTGGTGACGGGGGTCCCGTCGTGCCAGAGTGCGTTGCTGCGCAGGTGAAAGGTGTAGGTGAGACCGGAATAGTCTACATCCCACCGTTCGGCCAGGTCGGGTTGGGGCGCGCCCTGGATGTCCAGGCGCGTCAGCCCGCTGAACACCAGGCTGCTCACGTCGTGATCGGCATCGTTGTAGCCGCTCAGGAGCGGGTTCAGGGTCTGCGGGTAATTGCCTACCCCCTCGATATAAACTCCGCCCTGAGCCGGGACGAGAGCCGTGGTGTAGGTCGTGGCCAGATAGACCAGGACCCATAGGGTCGCTACCGCCCCCAGGACGATGAGCAGGACCTGCCAGGCAAATTTACGAAACATGCCAGGCTATTGGGCCAGCAGGACGTTGATCACGGCGACGATGCAGAAAACGACAGCGGTGACTATCGTCAGCCGGAAGATGAGCAGTTCAACGCCGCGGCGCTTGCGGATGAGGCTGGTTTCGGTACCGCCGAAGACACCGCCCAAACCGCTGCTGCGCACCTCGAAGAGGACGAGGATAATCAGCACAATCGCCAGAATGATTTGCACAATGTTAAGATACGTTGCCATGTTTGACGTTTTACCTCCCAAAAGTTTCTCTAAAGGCGCAAACCCGCGCCATCATAACACGCTCTGCTGAATGCGCAACTCACCGCCAGGGCCAGGGGCGGGTGGGTTTATTCGATGCGGCGATAGAACAGCGGAAGGGGCTCCACCGGCGTAGGGGAGAACTCCAGGGCCGCCAGGACGCGCCGCGCGCTTTCCTCGTAGCTGGCGCGGCTCGCCGCATGGAGGGTAACCAGCGGGGTGCCGCGTTCGACGTAATCCCCTACCTTGTAGTGCATCACCAGGCCCACCGCATGGTCAATTGGATCGCCCTTCTTCATGCGTCCGCCGCCCATGGCGACTACGGTCATGCCGATTTCGTCGGTCTGCACGCGCGCCAGATAGCCGCTTTCGGGCGCGGGGATGGGTTCGATGATCGGCGCGGCGGGGAAACGCGTGGGATCGTCCACATAGCGCAGATCGCCACCCTGGGCGCTGATCATCTCGCGGAATTTCTGCCAGGCGCGCCCGCTGTTGATGGCCTCGCGCGCCAGCTCGATGCCCGCCTGAGGGCTGGCAGCCTGGCCGCCCCGGTAGAGCATTTCGGCGGCGACGACCAGGCAGTGCTCCACCAGGTCATGGGGGCCGGCGCCGTGCAGGGCGGCGATGGCCTCGCGCACCTCCAGGGCGTTGCCCACGGCCCAGCCCAGGGGCTGATTCATGTCGGAGATGAGGGCGGTCACGCGCCGTCCGACCTCCTTGCCGATGGCGACCATGCCCTCAGCCAGGGCTTCAGCATCGGCCAGGGTTTTCATGAAGGCGCCGCTGCCCACCTTGACGTCGAGCACGATAGCGTCGGCGCCGGCAGCGATTTTCTTGCTCATGACCGAGCTGATGATCAAAGGCAGGCTGGGGACGGTGCCGGTGACATCGCGCAGGGCGTAGAGTTTGCCATCCGCGGGGGCCAGGTTGGCCGTCTGCCCGGAAAGGACCAGGCCGATGCGCGCCAGTTGCGCCTTGAATTCGGCGACGCTGAGATTGCAGTTGAAGCCGGGGATGGACTCCAGCTTGTCCAGGGTGCCGCCGGAGAAGCCCAGGCCGCGCCCGGACATTTTGCCGACCGGCAAGCCGCACGCGGCTACGGTAGGCGCCACCACCAGGGAGACCTTATCCCCCACGCCGCCGGTGGAGTGTTTGTCCACGACCATGGGGGCTACATCCTTCAGGTCCAACACCTCGCCGGAATAAGCCATCGCCAGGGTCAGCTCCCGCACTTCGGCGGGGGTCATCCCGCGCCAGAGGATGGCCATCAGCAGGGCCGCGGCCTGATAGTCGGGAATGGCGTTTTCGGTATAGCCCTTGACGAAAAAGCGGATCTCCTCCGCACTCAGTTCCTTCCCATCGCGTTTCTTTTCGATGATTTCCACCATGCGCATGGCTGCACCTCCGTAACGTTACCGTTAAAAACCAGCGCCCATTATACCATGATTGGGCGGTAAGGGCATGGAGGGATAGGCGATAGGTTCGGCCAGAGGGTGCCTTTACGGGAGGGGCGAATGGCCTGACACCGGAGGAACAGTGAATATAACACCTCCCGCAGGTTACCGACTGCGGGAGGTGTCCAATCTACCTGGCGTCAGGCTCAGCGGCGCCGGCGCAGCAGCAGGGACAACCCGCCCAATACAAGGCCGCTTAAAGCGAGCAGCCCAACACCTGCACCCTTTTTCTGCGCTTCCAGGCGCGAGAGGGTAATAGCGGTAGGTGGCTGTCCTCCCGAACTCAAAGCAAATTTGGAGAAATTGGTGATGGTGGTCTGCACAGAATAGGGCGAGGTAGTACATTGGCGACTTGTCACTGACAGGGATTCCCAGGCGCTGCCAGTCCAGCGGTAGACTCCCATCGTGGCGCAGTCTTCTCCATTCAGTTCACTATCGGCGAAGTAGAAGGTAGCTGTAGCATTCCGTCCACTGGCGTTGGCCGGCGTGATTTCGAAACAGCGATGTACAGATGAATCGTTGGTATCGCACGCTTGATTGCCCAGGATGGTGACTGTGGTTGTGCCCAGGTCCACATTGTTAGCATTGAGCACCACGCCGCTGTAGCCACCTGTCCCCAGGAAAGTCACGTCGGTGTTGCCGTTCACGTCTTGAGTCTGGATCAACTTGCCGTTATTGATGAGCGTGCCGCTTACCGTTGCGTCGGAAGGCAGGTTGACCGTTGCGCCATAGGCGACCGTGAGGTTATTGAAAGTCGTTGCGCTGCTACCACCGATGGTTTGCTCGGTGGTGCCATTAAAGACAACCTCGATACCTGTAGATGTAAAAGTTCCCCCCGTTCGCGTCCAATTACCGGCGAGGCTAATAGTTCGATTACCGGAACCGCCACGTTGTAAAGTTCCGCCAGATTGTTCAAAATGACCTGCTATGATCAATTGTGGGGCGCCTGAGCTGGTGCCCAGGTCAAGTAAACCTGAGTTGATAATCACGTTCCCACTTACGTTGATTGTAGGGGCTCCGGTACCAGACGAGAGAACCAAATTTCCACCGCTAATGATTAAGTTCCCACCAATATTGTGGGCAGTGCTTTGGGTGCTAACCAATCTCAATTGGTAGCCATTTGTGTTCCTGATTTCAAGATTCCCCTGAATGTTAGCTAAGTTCCCTGCGCAACCAACATTCTGGGTAAAATTACTAATGTTAATGATCAAGTTGCCATAAGTTGCCGATACCGGACAAGTATTAGTTGTATTTCTAAGAAATTCGACTGTACTTGTAGCGGCAAATGAACGAGTACTTCCGGGAAGGGAAGCTGCCCTGTCGTGAATGTAAGTACCCCCGTCTTGAATGGTAAAGCTTGCAAAAGCGATATTCCCGGAACTGCTGTTTGTCAATTTGCCACCACTTTGAATGGTCACATTTAAACCTGTAGTTGCCGCCGAGTTGATGACAGGATCGTTACTAACGTCGGGAATAATGACCGTGTCATTGTTTTGCGGTGCAAGTCCATTACAATTGCTCCAGTTGGCGGCATTTTCCCAGGCAGTATCTACTGCACCTGTCCATGTGCACGTCGCAGCCGCGACCTTGGGTGCGGGTAGACCCCCCCATACGCCAAGGGCCAGGGTCACCACTAACAGCGCTACTCCTACCTTTTGAAACCATCGTGTTGTGTTCATGGAAAACCTCCTTAAAAAGTTATACTAAGTTGGGAAGCTTCAAACGGGCTCCCCTGACATGATCCGTTTTTCGCGATGCGAGTGTGAAAGTCAATGCTTTTAGCCGTTTCCTTTTCAGGAACGCACCATTTATCCAGGTAGATTTTATCAAGCGGCGACGATAGCATTGCCAACCGTTGATTCTATCCGGATTTGGCTACTGAGCTGGTCGGTCGGTTCAATGCTTTCGAATGAGATACAGGAGTCCGGCAATCCCCAACAGCCCCAGGCCACCGAGGACTTCTACACCATGGCAAGGGAGGGCGTGGAACCGCGCCACCTGCAGGGCATTAGGGCCGCTGGAAAAGGTCCAGTTAAAGCCTGTGAAATAGCTTCCTGAAGTGCAATTGTTACTATCCCAATCAACAAAGAACTGATACTCAATAGTTTTGTTTTTAAATTCGTCAGGAATGCCGGAAGTGAATACGTCGATCTGGTATTCGTAGTCGGTGTGACTCTCATGGGGATAGTTCGTGTTATAAATACCCTCAAATCGGAAGTAATTTCCGCTATCACCTTGAGGATGAACTTCCACACAAATGACTTCTCCAAATGCAGTGTCCGTGCTGGCCCAGAATCTCCAACCTGGACTCAGGAGTTGTGGGGCATTACTACCCGTGTAATCGGCTGTGTGGTTGATCGGGGAATGACTTGCGGCATACACGGCTCCGGCCAGGGCCAGAGAGAGCAGAATGAACAAAATGGATACTGTGGTTTTCAGATCAGGTTTCATGGTTACCCTCGTGGAAAAATGATGTAAAAAATATAGCCACTCTGTTTTTTTATTATGCTGTTTTCTGGACTTCAGACACCCCTTTTCCTTAACCCCTGGTAACGGCCAGGCCAGGGAGAGCAGCTCGCTGCCCATAGGGTGCAAGACCTGGTCTGCATGAACACAGACCATTTCAACAGTGTTGGATTTTGAATGTTCGGGCCAATCCAATTTTCTATGCCAGCCTGTAGAACGAGCGACAGCAAGCCTGCTTGTGGCAGGTATCAGCTTCATCGTTCTCTATACATTTAGTAGCAAAAACAGCCCCAAAAGTTCAAAATTGGTGGCGGTCATGCAAAAAAGCCAGAGCCATGCCCCAGAGGTAAGATGTGGTATACTGCAAGCAATGGGCTTCATCATTGTGGACGATTTGCATTACGCCTATGCCTTGCCCAACGGCAAGGCTCTGCCCGCTTTGTGCGGCATCACCCTGCGCATCGAGGCCGGGGAGTTCGTGGCCGTTGTCGGGGCTAACGGATCGGGGAAATCTACCCTGGCGCGCCATCTCAACGGGCTGTTGCTGCCTCAGCAGGGCAGCGTGCGCGTGGCCGGGTATGATACGCGCGACCGCCTGCAGCGCCGCGCCATCCGCCGCCTGGTGGGCATGGTCTTCCAACGCCCGGAGGACCAGCTCGTCGCGGCGACGGTGCAAGATGATGTGGCCTTCGGCCTGGAGAATCAGGCCCTGCCTTCGGCGCTGATCCGTCAGCGGGTGCGCGAGGCCCTGGAATGGGTGGGCTTGTGGGAGGCGCGTACCCGCCCCCCGCTGCAGCTTTCCGCCGGGCAGATGCAGCGCGTGGCGCTCGCAGGGGTGTTGGCTCTGCGCCCGCGCTGTATCGTCTTCGACGAGGCGACGGCGATGCTCGATCCCGGTGGTCGGCGTAAGGTCCGCGCCCTGATGGCGCGCCTGCACGCTGAGGGGATCACCATCATCACCATTACCCATTTTATGGAAGAAGCGGCGGAGGCCCAGCGGGTGATTGTGCTCGACCGCGGTCAGGTGGTGCTGGATGGCCCGCCGGAGACGGTGTTCCGCTGCGGCGAGACGCTGGCGACCTACGGACTGGATCTGCCGCCGGCGGCAGCGCTGGGCTGCGCTCTGCGCCGGTTTTTCCCCGCGCTTCCCGTGCCGGTCTTGCGCGTGGAGTCCCTGGTCGCGGCCCTGGCTTCCTGGCGCTCCGATCGGCCCGCTCCCCGGCCTGAGCCGATACCGCCGTCGCCAGCCGCTTCCCCGCTGATCGAGGTGCGCGGCTTGAGCTATACCTACGCTGCCGATACGCCCCTGGCCCAGCCGGCCTTGCAGGCGGTGGACCTGGAGGTGCCCGAACGCGCCGGCTATGGCTTGCTGGGAGCGACCGGGTCGGGCAAGTCCACGCTGTTGCAACACCTCAACGCCCTCATCCGCCCCCAACAGGGCCGGGTGCGCGTGGGGCCTTACGACCTGAGCGACCCGCAGCTCGATCCCCGCGCGGTGCGGCGCAGTGTGGGTCTGGCGTTCCAGATGCCGGAGATGCAGATTTTCGAGCAGTACGTGGGGGACGAAATCGCCTACGGCCCGCGGCTGCTGGGCCTGCCCAAAGCGGAGTTGCGCGAACGGGTGCGCTGGGCGATGGAGCTGGTGGGGCTGGATTTTGAGCGCTTTAAGGACCGCTACACCTTTGCCCTGAGCGGCGGGGAACGGCGCAAGGTGGCCCTGGCTTCGGTGTTAGCGCTCAAGCCCTCCGTGCTTTTGCTGGATGAGCCGACCGCCGGTCTGGACCCTCAGGCCCGGCGCGAAATCTTGCAGCGCCTGCGCGTGCTGCGCCTGGCCGGCCTCACCCTGGTGCTCTCCTCGCATCAGATGGAGGACCTGGCCCTGCTTACCGATGCGGTCACGGTGTTGGCGCAGGGACGGGTGCGCCTGGCCGGCCCCATCGGCGAGGTGTTTGCGCGGGGGGATGAGCTGGAGGCGCTGGAGCTGGCCGTCCCGGTGGTGACGCAGGTGGTGACGGCGCTGCGCGCTCAGGGTTGGCCCCTGCCGGCGACGCTCCTGCGGCAAGAGGAGTTGCTGGCTTTCCTGGAGCAGTGGCTGGGAGGTGCGGCGTGAGCTTGAGCGAGTTCGATTTCACCCGTCTGGTCCCGCTGGGGCAGTACTGGCCTACTGGCTCGCCGGTACATCGGTTGGATCCGCGGGCGCGGCTGCTGTCGGCGCTGCTGTTGCTGGGCGGCATCACCGCCGCCCGGAGCTTGCGAGGGCTGCTCCTGGCTTTGGTGGTGCTGGCGCTGCTCTACCGCCTGGCGCGCGTGCCCCTGCGCGAGGGGGCGCGGACCTTGCGTCCGGCCTTGCCCTTCCTGGCGTTCCTGGCGCTGCTGCAGATGGCGTTCAATGCCGGGGCGGATAGCGGCCCGGTCTGGCTGCAGCTCGGCGCCTGGCGGCTGAGCGCCGAGGATGCAACCATCGCGGCCCGCCTGGTGTTGCGCTTTGGGGCGCTCGTGCTCACCTTGAATTTGCTTTCCTTTTGCCTGGCGGATACGGAGCTGGTGCGCGCCCTGGAGGCGCTGCTGCGTCCGGCCCAGGGCCTGTTTCCGGTGCACGATCTGGTGCTGCTGGTTCAGGTCACGCTGCATTTTATCCCGCTGATGCTGCGGGAGCTGGAGCGCATCGCCAAGGCCCAGGCTTCGCGTGGCGCGGAGTGGGGCGTGCGCCGGGGCCATCTGACCCAGCGGGTGCGCATGGTTCTGCCTTTGCTCGTTCCGCTCTTCCTCAACGGCCTGCAGCGCTCGGAGAACCTGGCGCTGGCCATGGAAGCGCGGGGCTACGATGGCAACCTCCCACGCACGGCCTGGGTGGAGTTGGCCTGGCACGCCCGCGATACGGCGGCGCTGTTCCTGGCCCTGGGCCTGATGGGCGGAATTGTGGGACTTTAGGCCCGGCGCGACCTGCGGCCTCCATCACCTACCCTTTGACATGACCTGTAGCAGGACATTTTGCTTTTAAGGAGCGTGGTATGACCCAGGATGAACAGTTGCGGTTTATTTTTGAGACCTATCACACGATTGCCGTCGTCGGTATGTCGCGCAATCCCGGCAAGGCTGCCTATCACGTGCCGACTTACCTGGCGGAGCAGGGGTACACGATTTACCCGGTGAATCCCAGCGCCGCCGACATTGACGGGCGGACCTGTTATCCCAGCCTGAGCGCCGTGCCGGACTCGATTGACATCGTCGAGGTGTTCCGCCCCTCCCAGGACGCGCTGGCTGTGGTGGAGGAGGCCGTGCGTCGGCACCAGGAGCGCGGCGATGTGCACGTGATCTGGCTGCAGCAGGGCATCATCAACGAAGCGGCGCGCGAGCTGGCCGAAGCGGCCGGCATCCGCTTTGTGCAGAACCGCTGCATGTACGCCGATCATGTGCGGCTGTACGGCCGGCGTTAGGGGCGGTTGACGGGGTCCCCGGTCGGCGCGGGGGGCTGGCCCTGGGCGCTGCGCCGCTGATAAGCTGCCGCCAGGCCGCCATGCGCGGTCTCGCGATACAGCGAGGGCAGGTCATGCCCGGTTTGCATCATCACGTGCACTACCTCGTCGAAGGGGATGCGGTGCGTGCCATCCGAAAACAGGGCGTAATCGGCGCAGGTGAGCGCGCGCGAGGCGGCGAAGACGTTGCGCTCGATGCAGGGGATTTGCACCAGTCCGGCCACCGGATCGCAGGTGAGGCCGAGGTGGTGCTCCAGCCCCATTTCGGCGGCGTATTCGATCTGGCGGACAGTGCCGCCTAGTAATTGTGTGGCCGCGGCAGCGCCCATGGCGCAGGCCGTGCCGATTTCGCCCTGGCAGCCGACCTCCGCGCCGGAGATGGAACCGTTATGCTTGACCAGGTTGCCGATCAAGCCGGCGGTAGCCAGGGCGCGCAGGATGAGTGTGTCGCTAAGGGGCAGGGTTTCCTTGAGGTAGTGCAGGACCGCCGGCACGACGCCGGAGGAGCCGCAGGTCGGCGCCGTGACGACGAAGCCGCCGGCGGCGTTCTCCTCGGCTACAGCCAGGGCGTAGGCGGCCAGTCGGCCCGCGCGTTGGACGTGACTGCTGCCCAGCAGGGCCTTGCGCCAGATGACGCTGGCCTTGCGCGCTACTCCCAGGCCGCCGGGCAGGACGCCCTCGGTTTCCAGCCCGCGCGTGATGGCCTGTTCCATCACGCGCCAGACCTCGGCCAGGTAGTCCCAGATGTCCGGCCCCTCGCACGCGGCGACGTATTCCCAGAAGCTCTGGCCGGTAGCTTCGCAGTGAGCCAGAATCGCCTCCATGGTGGTTAAGGGGTAGATGGAGACGGATTCGACGGGCGTGTCGGCATCGCGCAGGGCGCCGCCGCCCACGCTGTACACCTCCCAGTGACCCAGCTCTGTGCCATCGGCGGCCAGGGCCATGAAACGCATCCCGTTGGGATGTAAGGGCAGGGTTTCCTGAGGAAACCAGAGCAGCTCTACCGGCGCCGGGGCCAGGCCGTTGCTGATGGCGACATCGGTGCGGTGGCCCTTGCCAGTCGCCGCCAGGCTGCCGTACAGGGCCACGCGGAAGCGCGCCGCCTGAGGGAAACGCGCTTTGAAAAGTTGAGCCGCGCGGTGTGGTCCCATGGTGTGACTGCTGGAAGGGCCCATGCCCCAACGGTAAAGCTGGCGAATAGATTCCATCGGTATCCTCCTTAAAAGTGTTTACCTGCCTATCTCGAAGAGACTCCAGGCCATGCCACCCAGAGGACAAAGCCTGAAGTCTCCGCGGCCCCCCTTAATCCCCCCCGCAAGCGGGGTAGCCCTCCTTAATC
>DAOTZR010000085.1:0-15616 GCA_034434315.1 Anaerolineae bacterium | reverse complement strand
CTGTCAGAGCGACGGTGGATTGGCGCTTCACGACCGCAGATGCCCGAACCAGGCTCCAGCGGCTATATCCGCAATAATCCCTGTGGTCAAATACTAGATTCTGCTGATTTTAGCCCTCACCGCTTCCCCAACCCCTCTCTTCTCCCAAAATTGGGAGAAGAGAGGATGCAAAGGGCAAGACAAGGGGGCCATATAGATCGTGGCGTCTGCACAAGCCGCCAGGATGGAAGTTTGTGAGTGCAAAAGCCAGTTGCGTTAGAACGGGAAGCCGTTTATAATTAAGCATTGGTGGATTGGGGTCTTGAGGCTGTGACCCGACCGGAGGCCTCAAGGCGCAGACCTGAGACGGTAAATTTTATGGCATTTCAGACAAGGAATCTGAAAGATGGCGCTCAAAGGAAACTTACAGGATTTTGGTATTACTCAATTGTTGAATCTGGTCAATCTGGCCCGGAAGACCGGTAGCCTGTACCTGGAAAGTCGCCAGGGTAAGTGCATGCTCAGTTTCCGTGAGGGCAAACTGATCTATGCCGCAATGGATGGCGAAGATGAGAGTCTGCCGGTCTTACTACAGAAGGCGGGGAAACTCACTCCCGAACATGTGCGGGCTATTCAGCAGCACATGGCCGGCCGCCCTGACCGGGATATCGCCATCACCCTCATCAACTCCGGTCACCTCAAGCCCGAAGACATTGTGAAGGTCGTCAATCAACAGACCCTGAACATTGTCTACAAGGTCTTCTCCTGGAATGATGGTACCTTCCGTTTTGAGCCAACGGACATGCCGCCCCAGGGCAAAATGACCACCTCCATTGCCCTGGAGAATGTCATCATGGAAGGTAGCCGCCGGCTGAAAGAATGGGAGCGGCTTCAGGACGAGTTGCCCGATCTGGATGCCTCGCTCAAGTTCGCCGAGCGGCCTACAACCCCCCTGCGGGACATCAACCTCAGCCCGGATGAATGGCGCGTCATCTCCTTTGTCAACCCGCGCAACACCATCCGGCAGATCGCTCAGAGCAACAACATGAGCGAATATCAAATTCGTAAGATCGTCTACAGCCTGTTGCAAGCCGGCATTGTGCAACTGGTACCGTCGCAGCGTCCGCAGCCCGCTACGGCCGGGGCTGTAGCTCAACCGACGGCTGCGGCAGCGGGAGCCCAGGCGGCTCAGATGCGTAGCCCTGCGGTAAAGCGCAACGTCGTTCAAAAATTGATTGATCGGATTCGGGAGTTATAGCCATGCAAACGTTAAAAATTGTTGTTACGGGACCTTTTGCATCGGGAAAAACCACTTTCATTCAATCCATCAGTGAAATTGATGTGGTGGCTACAGAGCGAAGAATCTCCAGCGAATCCGAGCGCATCAAAAATCAGACAACCGTCGCGATGGATTTTGGCCGCATCACCATTGACGACGAGCTGATTCTTTACCTGTTCGGTACGCCAGGGCAACGGCGCTTCGACTTCATGTGGGAAATCCTCTCTGAAGGCATGTTGGGCTTCATCGTCTTGGTGGATAGCACCCGGCCAGAGACTTTCCGCGAGGCGCGCCGTATTTTGGAAACTTTCCGCAGCTATTCACCCGTCCCCTACATTGTCGCTGCCAATAAGCAGGACATGCCGGATGCCTGGCCAGCAGAAGATTTGCGCATCGTGTTGCGGGTTGAAGATGATGTGAAAGTTGTTCCCTGTATCGGGACCAGGCGCGAAAGCGTTAAGCAGGTTCTCCTGGAGCTGCTCTACGCCATTTTGGAAATTATGGATCGTGAAGCGTAACGTTATTCGATTTTAACCAAATTGCAACGGCATCATTCTTTATCGCGCCGGTGAAGTGTGTTAAGATAAGAACAGAGTTTTTTCGCAACGCTTAGTCGTTGCGAAAAAACTGTTGTATTCAGGCTACGCGAGGTAACGCGCACATGAGTTCTATCGTCACAGACCAGGGCATTGTGCACTACGAAACCTTCGGCCGGGGACGGCCGGTGATTTTGTTGCATTGCTGGCTGGGTTCCTGGAGTTACTGGTATTCAACCATGGAATTTTTGGGGCGCCAGCGTTACAAGACGTATGCCCTGGATTTTTGGGGATTTGGAGAATCGGCCAAGCAAGGTTCATTTACCGTCCTGGAGTACGTGGCTATGGTGGACCAGTTCATGGAGCGGATGGGCCTGGAACGGGCGCCGGTCATGGGCCATTCCATGGGGGGGACGGTGACCATGAGCCTGGCCATTCACTATCCCCATCGGGTGTCCAAAGCTGCAGTGGTAGGGTCGCCCATGGTGGGGAGCGGCCTCAGCACACTGTTGAAAATTGCCGGAAACAGTTTTGTGGGCCGGGTTTTGTACACTTTCCCCAATTTGTTTGCCTTGGGCGTCAAACTGGCCTCTCCTTTCTATGCTCGTGACTGGCGTACCTGGTATGAGATGTTCCAGAAAGACCTCTCCCGAACGACAATGGAGTCCTTTTCTACCAGCATCCATGATTTGCACTATACGGACCTGCGTCCGCGTCTTCCAGAAGTGCGGGTTCCAACCATGGGTATCTACGGGCGGAAAGACAATATTGTCAGTCCCAAACAAGGTGAGGTTCTTCGGCAGTACGTTCCTAATAGCGTGATTCATTATTTTGAAAATTCGGCGCACTTTCCCATGTTGGACGAAACCGATAAATTCCATGCCACGGTGCTGGAATTCCTGGAGTCCTGAATGGCGTCTGGAGCTTTCCTGCATCAACTGGATCAGGAACTTCTGACCGCCTTACAAAAGAGCCTGGGTCCGCACAACCTGGAACGTGTCTTGCGGATGGCAGCGCTGACTGACGCGCCTGTAGATCTGGCGCGTCTCAGTGTGGCTCTGGAAGATCTTTACGGTGTGGATGAAGGGCAGAAACTGATGCAGAATGCCGGGCGCCGGGTGCTGCCTCAGCTCTGGCAAAGCTGGAGAGGGGGGCGCCTGTTGCTGAGTTTGCAGGAGGTTCTGCCTGCGACTCTGGCTTTGCAGATGGACCTGTTGATCCTGAGCGAGATGTTCAACCGTTACAGCGACCAACCGGTCCAACTCGAACGCATAGCCAATGGGTACCTCTGGCGCGTTTCGGCCTGCATCTTTTGTCGGGGGCGTCAAGCGACCCGGCCCATATGCACGGGCATGCAAGGGCTGCTGGAAGGCTTGCTTGGGGTAGCACATACAGAGACATTTACAGTCCGGGAGCGCTTTTGTTCTGCTGTTGATCAGCCCTTTTGCGAGTTTGAAATCGCACCCAGGGGCTCTACCTAGACCGAACAAGCGCATACCTGTTAATGAAAGTGTTGTTCCATGCGTAAAGTTATTTTACGGGACAAACGAAAAATACCGCCTTTCAATGAACCGGCGCGTGAGCTGTCGTTTCTGGCCAAGCCGCTCTGGCTCTATCAACGTGACTTGCTGGCGCCTTACACGACCGAAGAAATCGAAGTTGATTCGATTGCCGAAGTGGGGGCAGAACGCGTTGAGACCCTGGTCTATCGCGATAACCTTTACTTTGATCAGCCCTTCATTGAGGAGTTTATCAATCGCGCGCGTAAATCAGGGAAAGCCTGCCAGGTTGCTTTTGAACTGAATGACCCGGCTATCACTACACACGCGCTCTACCTGCAACGTGGTATTCGGCGTCAGGGTAATTATTACGTGGCCGATTTGTGGTATTACCCCTACGGCATTGACCCGGTAGTCCGTCCTCTGGTCATGCGTACCGAGCCGTATGAAGTGGGCTTTTATCACGTGCCGACTCACATGTCGAACGTCTACGGCGATCTGGTATATCAGATTCCCACCAAAGCCTTCCTGTCCATCGAACATTGGTTGCACATCCTGCACGCCAACGTCACCTTTGGTATCTTTGCGATTGGTGCGCGCTTTGAGCGCCTAGTCAACCGGGATATCATGACCAATATCAAACTCCTTCTGCGCGGCATGTACGAACGCAAGCAGGTGCTCACAACTTCAACATTGGTACAGGTAGGCAAAAACTGCAGCATTGATCCCAGCGCCGTCATTCAAGGGCCGACCATCATCGGCGACAATGTCACGATTGGTCCTGGCGCTGTCATTGGGAACTCTATTATTGGTAACAATGTCAACATTCAACAGGGATGCCAGGTCTTGCTGAGCGTAATAGGCAATGGCACCTTCTTGCCTTTCCGTGCCGCTTTGTTCGAAACCGTGCTCATGGAAGATTGTCTCGTCGCTCAAAACACCTGTCTGCAGATGTGTGTGGTGGGCCGCGGCACCTTTATCGGCGCCGGCAATACCTTTACCGATTTCAACCTGGTTCCCAAGCCTATTCGAGCGCACTATGCCGGTCGGTTGGAGGATACCGGAATGCCAGTCCTGGGAAGTGCCGTGGGGCACAATGTGCGCATTGGTTCGGGGATGATTATTTTCCCGGCGCGGATGATTGAGTCCGACGTGATTCTATTTGCTTCACCCGAGCGGCGCGTTATCTCTAAGAATGTGAGTTACGAAGAGAGTGATCATCTTAAACTCAAAGATGGAGAAAGCCTGCATCCGCGGCTTTATCCGCGCGACTGAGGAGTTATGGATTCGTTTGCCTTTATTATTCATCCAATTGATCCAAAACGCGATGTAGCTCGCAAATATCCAGTTTTAGGCAAAATACTTAATGAGGCGGCCATTGATTTCTTATGTCGCTTCTGGCCGCCGGTCAAGCTTTCCCATGTGACTGGAGCACGTTCTATCGCGACGGGGAAGGAAATTGAAGGCTGGCTGATCGCTGTGCCTTATACGCCCCAGCGAATGCTGAGTTTGCCAACTCGTGAAGTCTATCGTAAAATTGTGGCAACGGGACACTTGGCCCAGTCTCTGGGGGCCAACATTCTTGGCCTGGGCGCTTACACCTCCGTAGTCGGGGATGGCGGGATAACCATAGCCCGAGAACTGGACATTCCCGTTACAACTGGTGATAGCTATACAGCTGCCGCGGCTGTGCGGTCTTTGTGGAAAGCGGCGGAAATGATGGATCTGGACCCTGCCCACTGTACCCTGGCCGTGGTCGGCGCTTCGGGGGCCATCGGGGGCGTTGTGGCCCAGATGGCTGCGCCAGTTGTGGGGCGGATGCTTTTGTTGGGACGGCGCGTTGAGCGTCTGAATGAGGTCGCGGAAAAGGTGCGTCAGGCCGGGTGCTCTCAGGTGGAGGTTACGACCGATTTGCTACGTTTGCGGGAAGCTGAACTGGTCCTGACGGTCACCAGCGCCGGCGGTAATCTGATTCAAGCCCACCACTTGCGTTCCGGTGCTGTGGTGTGCGACGTCTCTCGTCCGCGGGATGTGTCGCATACGGTGGCCCAGGCCCGCCCCGACGTGTTGTTTTTCGATGGCGGGCTGCTGCGAGTGCCGGGGGAAGTCAATTTTGGATTTGATTACGGCTTACCCCCTCACCTGACCTATGGGTGTATGGCGGAGGTGATGACGCTGACCTTTGAAGGCCGTTTTGAGGATTATACTCTGGGTAAGGCTCTACAGATTGAACGGGTGCAGGAAATTGATCGTCTAGGTAGCTTGCACGGTTTTGAACTGGCTGCTTTACGTAGCTTTGAACATAAACTGGATGAGGCTATAATTGAACGTATCAAGGCCTCGATCCGCAGTTGAGGGTGCAGGAGGTAGGGAATGAGTGAGGGCCGCATCCTGGTAGTGGAAGACGATTTCGATATTTCGAACATGCTGCAACTCTACTTCAAGTCGCTAGGCTATGAGGTGTATGTGGCCTCGCGCGGTGGGGTGGCGGTGGATATGGTTCGGCAAACGATGCCCAACGTCATTGTGTTGGACATCATGCTGCCCGACAAGGACGGCTATGAGATTTGCCGCGAGCTGCGCACAAACCTGCGCACCAGCCATATTCCCATCATTTTCCTCACCCAGAAAGATGAACGCAGCGATAAGATCCACGGCCTGGAGCTTGGCGCTGATGATTACATCACCAAGCCCTTTGACGTGGAAGAATTACGGCTGCGGGTGCGCAATACCATCAAGCGAGCCACGTTTGAAAGCCTCACCAGCCCTTCGACCGGTCTGCCCAGTGGGCGCCTGATCGAAGAGCAGTTGCGGCAACTCATGCGCCGTGATGACTGGGGCATCCTCTACATCGGCATCAACGGACTGGACGCCTTCAATGAAGTCTACGGGTTCGTTGCTGGCGAAGAGGTTCTTCGTTTCACGGGCATGCTCATCAGCGAAGTCGTGGATGAACTGGGCGCGCCAGATGACTTCATCGGGCATATCGGCGGAGACGATTTTATCGTCATCACCCGCGCCGATCTGGTGGATGCCGTGCGGCAGGAACTGAATCGCCGCTTCGATGAGAACTCTGGTACGCACTACGACTTCATGACCCGCCAGCAAGGCTATCTGGTCGTGCGGGATGCTGATGGGAAGGAGACCCATGCTCCGCTGATGAAACTCCAGATTGGGGTCTTGACGGCAGCCGATGGCCCCTTCACCGATATTCGTGAAATCACCGAAATGGCGGCAGAGGCCCGGCGTCGCGTTGTGACGGCGGCCTGACGAAAGTCCCTGATGGGTGAAGCGCGCTTGCGGCGCGCTATGGAGTGTGAGGAGCATGTGGACGACCATGCGTAAGTATCTGCGCTACGCTGGCTACCTGGGGCTTCTGGTCGGTGGCCTGGCTCTGGTCGCCTATGGGACTGGTCTGGGCGAGCCGCTGACTTTTGCTGGCGTCTTGATGAGCATCGCCCTGGTTGCCCTGGCCTGGGGACCCTGGGGCGGGCTGCTCATGGCGCTTGCCCTGGATATTGCGCTGGTCGCCCTGATTGGCTTCTGGTTCCCCCTTATTCTCATTTTCCTTCTGACCGGTGGCTTGATGGGCTGGCTCAGTCAAGGGCTCAAGGACGCTACCACTGCGTGGGAAGCGGAACAATCCCGGCGGGCCGAACAGGAAGCCCGTCTCATCCAAACCCAAACTGAGCTGCAGGCTGCCCAGGATAATCTCCAACAATTGACGGAAGCGTTGCAGGAGCGTCAACAGGCCCTGGCCCGTCTTGAAAAAGAAAGCCACCAGCGCACATTGCAGTTGGCCTCATTGGTGCGAACCTCTGTGGCCCTTAATCGTTCCCTGGACCTTTCCACTGTCCTGGATCAGATTGTGGCCGCGCTGATGGACCTCTTCTCTTGCCAGCGTGCGGTCATTTTTGTCCTCGACCACCAGACGAATTTGCTGAATATGGTCGCGGCGCGCGGTATCTCGCGGGATTATTGGGAGGCCTCGCAGGGTATCCCGGTTCAGCTTGGAGGGCGCGCCCATGCCCTGGCTGTGAATGAGCCTATTATTGTGGACGATATTCAACAAGCCCCAGAGCACCGGGCCATAGCTCCCCTGGCTGAACGTGAGGGTTTTCAGGCTTTTATTGACATGCCGCTGATGCGGGGAGATAAGCCCCTGGGCCTGCTTTCAGTTCAATTTACCGAACCGCATCATTTTGACGAACAGGAAGTCAACACCCTGCGCTTCCTCTCGGAACAGGCGGCCACGGCCATTGATAATGCCCGGCTTTACACGGAAACGGATGAGGAACTTCGCCAGCGCATCCGGGCTCTGGAGTCGCTGCAACGCATCGTGCGCGAGATTAACGTCACGCTCAACATCCAGCAGATCATGCAGCTCATGCTGCGCGAGGCGATGGCCTTTAGCGGAGCTACGGCCGGTTTTGTTGCTTTTTGCGAGAGGGAGTGCTTGGAGTTGCGGGCCTGGCAAGGCTATTCTCCGGCGCAAGTCGAGCATGTGCGGGCGATGTTGGCCGCACCTCAGAAAAACCCCCTCCTGGCTCGCGTCATGGCGGATCCACGCTTGTGGATTGAGCACAATTTGGGTGAAGAAGCGGAGTACTGGGTTGGCCGTCCTGCTTCTCTGGTTGTCGGCCCTGTTTTCTACGCGGGACAACTTGCGGCATTTATGGCTTTGCAGGCGCCGGCGTCGTACACTTTCCCCGCTGCGATCACAACGTTCATGGAAAGCCTGCTGGAACAGGCCTCGGTCGCTGTGGGCAATGACCGGCGTTATCGCGAGCAATTGGAACGCAGCGAGCTGATGCATCGCCGCGCTGAACAGATGGCCTTGCTGCTGGAAGTGACCCGTACCATGCTTTCCGACCGGCCCCTGGACGAGATTCTGGCTGACGTAGCCTATGCCATTCAGGAAGGTACCGGCTACGATCTGGTGTTAATCAGCGTCCGGGAAGACCAGTTCTTGCGACGTGTCGCTGGGGCGGGGCTTCCGCTCGCGGATTTTGAGCGGCTCAAGCAGGTCCGCCAATTGTGGCCGCGCATCCAATCGGTTTTGCAGCCGCGTTTCAAACTGGGACGCTGCTATTACATCCCCGCTGAATATCAACACGTCTGGCAGGAACGCAAGCTGGATGTCTTTATTCCGGAAGATGCCCGCATGGATGTGGGCCGCGAGCCGGGCCACTGGCACCCGCAGGACATGCTCCTCGTCCCGCTTCAGGGAACCCGCGGGGAGGTCATTGGCCTGTTGTCGGTGGATAAGCCGCGGGATGGCCGGGCGCCCAGCGCCGCTTCCCTGGAGGTGTTGGAGCTATTTGCCGCTCAAGTCGCCCTGGCCATCGAAAACAATCGCCTGGTTGAGGATTTGCGTCGCCAGGTCACAACCCTGCGGCTCTTCAACGAACTCAACCGCTCCATTACCGCCAAACTCGACCTGGATCAGGTGTTGGAGACGGTCGTGACCTCGGTAACTAAAATGCTGGGCTATGATTACTCCACGGTTTTCATGGAGGATTATATTACCCATCGCTTTGTGCCTCGGGCAGCTTCGGGGTACGCCGTTGAACTGTTGGAGAATCTGAGCTTCGATATTGGCGAAGGGCTGGTGGGCGCTGTAGCTCAAAGTGGAATGCCCCTTGTCCTGGACGATGTCGCCAGTGATCCACGGTATCTGCCGGGACCGATTGAAATTGGCTCCTCCATTCTCTGCCCTTTGCTGGTTGAAGGACGGGCGGTAGGGGTTCTGACTGCCGACCGTAAACTCAAAGGGGAACTGACCCCGGTAGATGTGGCCACCATGACCGCCCTGGCTGACCAGGTCTCCGTGGCGATTGAGAACGCCCGTCTGTTTGAAGAAGTCACCCGCTTCTCCCACGAAATGGAGGCGCGCGTCGCCGAGCGTACTGAGGAATTGCAGATCGAGCGCGACCGCGCCGAGATGCTTTTCCGCATCGCTTCGGAACTGGTCTCCAGCCTTGATGTGGATCGCGTCCTCCACCAAACCCTGGCTATTTTGCGCGATGGCGTCCAGGCTGAACGGGGCCTGGTGCTGGTTACGGACATCCATTCCGGACGTCTGTTGCAGCGGGCCTCGATTGGCTATCCTTACTCCATCCCGCCGGGAGGCCGTCCAGCTCCTGCAGGCTTACAGGAAGGCGTTGTGGGTTGGGTGATGAGCCGCTCAACCCCTCTGGTGCTTGCCGACGTGACCCAGGACGAACGATGGGTACCTTTGCCGGATGATACCAACACCGCCTCGGCCCTGGTTGTTCCCATCCTGGGTAGCGGAGGCGAGGCTTTAGGTGCCTTGCTCCTGCAATCCTCCCGCATGGATGCCTTCGACGAGATGGACTTGCGCCTGGTGGAAACGGCGGCAGTTCAATTGGGAAACGCTCTGAACAATGCCGAACTCTATCGTCTTATCCGGGAGCAGGCCGAACGCCTGGGGAGCATGTTACGCTCGCAACAAATTGAAGCGGCCAAGAGCCAGGCCATCCTGGAAGGCATCGCCGATGGCGTCCTGGTCATGGACCCGAATGGCCGGGTAGTGCTCTTTAACGCCGCTGCCGAGCGTATTTTGGGCATCAAGCGGGACGAAGCTTTAGGTCGCCTGTTTGATGAGATGGTTGGCTTGTACGGCTCCATGGCTCGCGAATGGGCTTTGCACATCGAACAATGGCGTCAAAGTCCCGAGACACACCACCCTGGCCAGTATCTGGCCCAGCGCATTGAAATAGGGGAGCGCTTCATCAGTGTGCACCTCTCCCCGGTTATCTCCGCCACCCAGGAATTTTTAGGGCTGGTATCGGTTTTCCGCGACATTACGACCGAGGTTCAGGCCGATCGCGCCAAGAGCGATTTTGTCTCCATGGTGTCGCACGAACTGCGCACGCCTATGACCGCCGTCAAAGCCTATGTGGACCTGCTGCTGATGGAGACGCCGGGTCCTCTAAACGACCAACAGCGCAAGTTCCTCAAAGTAGTGAAGGGCAATTCCGAACGCCTGATAGACCTGGTGAGCGACCTGTTGGACATTTCACGCATTGAGGCCGGCAAGGTCAAGCTTGAACGTCAGCCGGTGGATATGGCCGACATCATCGAACAAGTAGTGATGACCATCGCTCCCAATGTCGAGGAGAAAAACCAGCAGATTCGCGTCATCGCGCCGACGAATCTGCCTAAAGCCTTTGGCGACCCGGCCCGGCTCACTCAGATCCTTACCAACCTGGTGGGCAACGCCCACAAATATACGCCCGAAGGCGGAAGTATTGCGCTTTATGCCTATGTCCGGCACGGGATGTTGCACGTAGCTGTAGCGGATACGGGCATTGGTATCTCACCAGAAAATCAGCGGAAAGTCTTTGAACGTTTTTACCGCGTGGATGATCCGGGGGTGCGCGAAACAACCGGCACGGGCCTGGGCCTTTCCATTGCCGCTTTGCTGGTTCAGATGCATGGTGGCCAAATCTGGCTTGAAAGTGAGGTTGGCGAAGGCAGTACCTTCTACTTCACCGTTCCTCTGGCGGAAGGCGAACCAACCGAAGATCAGGGACAGGCCCCTGCGGAAGTCGGCGTCCCTGCCGTTAAAACCATTCTGGTTGTCGAGGACGACCCAGATGTGGCCGATCTGCTGCGCCTCATGCTCAAGCGCGCCGGCTATGAAGTTCTGGTAACGGCAACCGGACGGGAAGCCCTGGCCATGGTGCACGAGCGCCATCCGGACCTGATAACCCTGGATATCTGGCTGCCCGACATCAATGGCTTTGAAGTGCTGGAACAACTCAAGAGCGACCCGGCTACGCGTGACATCCCCGTGGTGATCTTGTCCGTGGTCTCCGATCAAGATCGCGGCTTGCGCCTGGGTGCGGCTGCTTATCTGACCAAACCCTTAAACGAAGAACAACTGTTGCGTGCATTAAGCCAGGTGCTGACACAACAGGGCCTGGTCTTACTGGTGGATAATGATGAACAGGGATTGGCGCAAATGCGGGCGGCTTTGCGCTCTCATCACCTGCAAGTGCGCTCGACTGCCCGCACCGAGCGTGCGCTCATGCTGGCGCGGGAACTACTTCCTGCTGTCCTGCTCGTAAGTCACAGCTTCCTGGAAGCCACAGGCCAGGAACTGATTCGTCGCCTGAGACAGGATCCGCGTACAGCCAGCATTCCTGTGGTGGTTTATGGTGGTCCCTCCGAAACCGGCCTGATTCAGGCCCTGGAAGTCCTGGGGGGCTGGCGCCTTCGCGAGCGTCAATTCACCCCGGACGATTTAGCCCAAGAGATCACCCTCCTGCTTGGCGGTGAATCTGAGCATTAAGGAGTAGGTATGGCACGAATTCTGGTAGCAGAAGATGAACGCGATATTCGGGATTTGATCGTCTTTATCCTCCAGATTGTAGGAGGACATGAAGTGATCTCGGTGGGGAATGGGGAAGAAGCTGTTAAAAAAGCACCTGAAGTCAACCCCGACCTCATCATGATGGATGTGCGCATGCCGCGGATGACCGGCTTTCAGGCCTGCCGGGCCTTGCGTGAAAACCCGGCAACCGCGCATTATCCTGTCGTCTTCCTGACCGCCAAAGGCCAGGACGATGAAATCCTTGAGGGCAAAGAATTGGGGGCTTTGGGCTACATCCTCAAACCCTTTGAACCTGAAGGTCTGGTCGAACAGGTTCGTGCGATCCTCCAACAAATTGGGAAGGCATAAGGGGGGCGTATGAGTGCTATTATTCTCGAAAGCAGCCTGGTTCATTACGAAGCGCTAGGACGCGGTAAGCCGCTACTGTTCTTGCATGACTGGCTGGGATCATGGCGTTACTGGGTACCTTCGATGGTGGAACTCTCATCCTCCTACCGCGCCTATGCCCTGGACTTCTGGGGCTTCGGCGATTCGGATAAGGTCCCTGCGCGCTACTCCCTCAACGGCTATGTCGAACAGGTCGCCCTCTTTATGGACCAAATGGGCATTGGCAAAATCCCCATGATCGGCCATGGACTGGGTGGTATGGTGGCCTGCCTCTTTGCCGCCCGCTATCCGGAGCGCGTGGACCTGCTCATGGCCGTGTGCACCCCCCTGGTCGGCTCTCAAATCGCCCGTCCCTTGAGCGGCTTCAGTGGTGGCGACAACCCCGCCTCCCGTATCCTGGGCCGCAAACTTAGCAGCTATCAGGAAGTTGCCCTCGAAGCCGGCAAAACCGACGCTACCGCTGTCGTCAGCAGCGTCAAAACCGCCCTGGAAGAAGACCTGACCGAGGCCCTCGAAAACCTTGACCTCCCGGTCATGATGCTGTACGGCGGGCAGGACCCCATCATCCAGCCGCCCGACCGGTCAACCCTGGACTCCCTGGACTATAACGTCTATCCCTTCCTGTTGGAGGAAGCCCAACACTACCCGATGCTGGAGGACACCAACAAATTCAATCGCCTGTTGCGCGACTTCATGATTCATCGCGATAACTGGGAAGCCATTCAAGTCAAGGAAGAATGGCGTCGGCGCATGCGTTAGCCTGGACCTATGACCAAAACGAAAGCGAGTGCCGATGTATGGGTAGCAGCGCACGTCCTGCGCTTCCTACTGCTGGCCTCCTTCGTTTTGGCGATTGGAGTACCTTCGGGCCTGATTCCCATCATCATGGCTGGAACCAGCGACAGCACTGTCCCTGGTGGCCAGCCCGGCCCGGCCATTATTGACCTGCGCAATCCTACCCCTACGCCTGTACCCATCCCGCCGACGCCGACCCGTAGCATCACCCGAATCGGCATCATTGCCGGACACTCCGGCGCCCAAAACGACCCTGGCGCCATCTGCCCGGATGGCCTGCGCGAAGTGGACATTAACACCGATATCGCCCGGCGCGTCGTCGCTCAGTTGAAGAACAAAAGCTGGGATGTTCTGCTTCTGGAAGAATTCGACCCCCGCCTCAACAACTTCCAGGCCGATGCCCTCGTCTCCATCCACAGCGATTCCTGCATCTACCCGGGCAAAACCGGCTTTAAAGTCGCTCGCGTCGAATCCAGCTACACCGTAGATACCGAAAATCGCCTGGTTGCCTGCCTCAGCACCCGCTACGCCAATCGCACCGGCCTCCCCTTCGATGCCAACACCATCACCTACGACATGACCCGATACCACGCTTTCTACGAAATTGACCCGACTACCCCCGCCGCCATTATCGAAGTCGGTTTCATGCTCGATGACCGTAACCTCCTCACCCAACGCCCCGATCTGGTAGCCCAGGGCATCGTCGAGGGCATCCTCTGCTTTATCCAGAACGAAAAACCCTGAACTCCCCTGACCTCGGCGTCACTTGCCATCTTCCCCTTAAGCAGTAAACTTAAGCCCGGGAAATCACGGCATTTCTGCCATGGCCTATCATGTAGAATACGCAGGAGGATCCATGTATCACAAAATCATCGTTGTTGGCAACCTGGGGCGCGACCCGGAAATTCGCTACACCCCGGATGGGACCCCGGTAGCCACCTTCTCCCTGGCGACCAACCGGCGCTGGACCAACCCCGACGGCTCATCCGGCGAAGAAACCATCTGGTTTCGCGTGACCTGCTGGCGTCGATTGGCTGAAACCGTCACCGAATATCTGGCCAAAGGCCGCACCGTCCTGGTCGAAGGCCGCCTGCAACCCGACCGGACCACCGGCAGCCCGCGCGTCTACCAGCGCCAGGATGGCACCTGGGGCGCGGCCTATGAAATCACCGCCGAAACCGTGCGCTTCCTGGGAGGACGCGGCGAATCCGTCACCGCTTCCGGGGAACCCCTCCCCGCTGCTACCGCCGCCTCCGTCCCTGGCCCCGCAATCCTGGCCGAATCCAGCCTGGCCTATGGCTACACTGCGCCAGAAGACGAAGATATCCCCTTCTAACATCAGGAGGACCCATGACCAATCCCAAACCATCGGGCTTTAACATAGAACTCCCTGCCAACCTGGAGCCGGTCTACAGCAACTTCGCCGTCATCACCCACTCCCCCTCCGAAGTCATCATAGACCTGGCCCAGACCTTGCCCAACCAGCCTGCCGCGCGCATCAAAGCCCGCGTCATCCTCACCCCCTTAAACGCCAAACTCCTCCTGCGCGCCCTGCAGGACAACCTGGCCAAATACGAGGCGCGCTTCGGCGAGATCGCCATTCCGGGCGATGCCGACGACCTCACCCGCGCCTTCTTCGGGCCCTTTCGTCCCACCCCGGGAGGTGAGAACCCATGACCTTCCAGACCTACCTTGACGCCATCAGCGAAACCGCACGCGCCGACCTGGAACAGCGCAACACCGCGCGTGATCGCGCCCTCACCTTCAGCCGTGACCTCATCCGCCTCTGCGCCACTGCTATTCGCGCGGCCCATCGCGAAGACGCCGACACGGCCAGTGCCGACCTGGCCCAGGCCGATGCCGTCGCCCAGGCCCTGCGCCAGGACCTGCAACCCTACCCCGACCTCTACTACGCTGGCTACACCCAGGACGCCCTCAAAGAACTTATCGAAGCCCACATCACCCTGGCCCTCATCGCCGACCGGCTTCCGCCCACGCCCGAAACCCTGCACGTCCCTTACGACACCTTCCTCAACGGCCTGTGCGAAGCCGCCAGCGAACTCCGCCGCCGCGTCCTGGACCTCCTCCGGGCTGAACGCTACCCCGAAGCCGAGCGCCTCCTCCAGGCCATGGACGCCGTCTACGACATCCTCATCACCTTCGACTACCCCGACGCCATCACCGGCGGCCTGCGCCGGCGCGTAGACCAGTTCCGGGCCGTCCTGGAGCGCACCCGCGGCGACCTCACCAACAGCCTGCAAGCCCAGCGTCTGCTGGAGGCCCTGACCCATGCCGAGACCCGCTTCACCTCCTGAGCGCGCCTGGGTCCGCGCCTCCGAAGTCGGAGAATACACCTTCTGCGCCCGCGCCTGGTGGCTGCACCACATCCGCGGCCTCACCCCCGCGGACGATGCCCCCATGCGCTCAGGCCTGACCCTGCACCGACAGCATGGCCGGCGCGTTCAGCTTACCCACCTGAGCCAGCGTCTGGCCTGGGCCTTCCTGGCCCTGGCCCTGCTGGCCCTGCTCATCGCCCTGATCCAACATCTCTAAACACCATGGCAAGTTTTTTCTTTTCTGATGATAAAGAGCGCTCACCCTGGCCCTGGCCTGCCGTAAGGCCTGGCGCTGTCTGCGCCCCACCATGGACGAGTGGCGCCGCCTGCCGTTGGGCCGCGGGCCCTCGTCCCACATTCTGAAAACCAAGGAGGCCCTATGACACTCGGACCCGGTTTGAAAGGCGAAATCACCCTCATCGTTCAAGACCAGCACACCGCCG
>DAOTZR010000084.1:0-14684 GCA_034434315.1 Anaerolineae bacterium | reverse complement strand
GGCTGAGCGGGCTGGCTGAAACACCTCAGGCGGAGGCTTCTGGTAAAAGTGAGGCGCTCTTACCCGAAGCTGGGGGCGAAGAAGAAGTTCCCGGCCTATTTGCAGAATCATCTTCTGGCGCCGTCCCGGATTGGTTGAGGTCTCTGGGCCCGCAGGACTTGCCCTCCGAACCTGAGCAGGCCGCATTCCTGATTCCTGATTAAGAAGAGCCTGAAGCGGGCATCCCCGATCTCACGCCGCTACCCGAACCACGGAAACCTACGACGGCGGAGCTGGCCCGCGCTCAGGTGCCAGAATGGTTGCGCTCGCTACGCCCAGAGGAAGGTTTTGCCGATGTCTCCGGTGTCAGCGATGGTGCGGTCTTTGTGGGTATTGAGGACCTGGAGACATCGCTGGGGGAAGTTGCCGGGGATCTGGAACGGGCCGAAATCCCGGAATGGTTGCAGGAGTTACGACCTACAGGCGCTCCGCGGCCCGAAGGGATGACGTTGGAGCAGTTTATTACGCAGGCGACTGAAACTGAGGGCGGCCCACTTTCCGGTATGAAGGGTTTGTTGCAGCCTGAAGCCGTTGTTGATATTCCGCCTGACTATGAACCCGTTGTGCGTTATGATCTTCCTGCGATCGTTTTGGAACGGGGTCGGTTGTGGCAAACACTCCTTGAGCAGCCGCGCAGCGCTCAACGTAAGATGGCGCGACGGCGTATCCGTCCCGGTGTTGGAGAGGTGTTGGGACGCTGGGTAGTGGCGTTGGCCCTGCTGGTAGTTGGACTTTGGACGCTGTTGGGGTATCCCGTTCCGGCTGAGGTCCCGATAGGGCCTTCAAGTGGCGTTCAGGCTTTCAAGGATACGCTGGAAAAGTTGGAGCCGGGGTCGCGGGTGTTGGTTGCCGTGGAGTATGGCCCGGCGGAAACGCCGGAGATGGCTTCGATTGCGGAGCCGCTGCTCGCCCATCTGGCGGCGCGCGATGTTGATGTGGATTGGGTAAGTACTTTGCCTGAAGGTGAGGGCATCATCTATAATTTGCAGCGTAACCCGGCCTGGGATGCGGATTGGCAGATACCAGGCTATTTGCCGGGGACAACTACCGGGATCGCTTCTTATTTGACGCTCCATCAGGAATTGGAGGCGAAGTACGCTGTGTTGATTGTACTGGCAGCACGTTCCGATCATCTGCGCTGGTGGATTGAGCAGAATACGGTTGGACCGCGCTTCCCAGTTCTGGTGGGTGTGAGCAATGCCGTCGGTAGTTTGATGATACCTTATCTGGAAATTGAAAATTTGAAGGGGGCTCTGGTGGGGATGCAGGACGGAGCAAGCTATCTCGCTCTGCGTTCTGGCGGAACCCTGGAAGGCCATTCCGCGCAGCGCCGTCAGTTAAATGCCCTGGTGGGTGTACAGTGGGTGAGTGCGCTGCTGCTAATTGGCGGGACGGTGTGGACCTTGATGCTGCGCAAGAAGGGGACGGGATAAGATGCCGGTTTCATTGGAGTGGCTCGCTGGGCTGTTGGGGGCGGTTTTCGCGATTCTGTTGCTGAGTTATCTTTTCGGCGACACCGTCCTCTATCGCTGGACTCTGGCGATCCTGGTGGGCACGGGCGCGGGATATGCCCTGGCTCTGGCTCTGCGTTATCTGATGTATACCTGGCTTATGCCGCTCCTTGATTGGCAAAGTAGTTTGGAAATGCGTGTTTATTACGCTATCCCGGTTTTCCTGGGTGCATTGTTGCTTTTTAAGGGGTTCCCACGTTTATCCCCTATCGGCAATATCTCCATGGCGATTCTTTTGGGCAGCGGCGTGGCGGTAGCCTTGAGTGGGGCTTTGTTAGGGACGCTTATTCCTCAGATTGATGCGACAGGTTCCGGGCTTTCGCTGCGTTCAGGCGTGGGCCAGGCTTTTAACGGTCTGCTGGTGTTGGTCGGTACAAGTATCGCTTTGTATGGCTTCTCGCCGCGGCCTGAGCCGCAGATTGGACAGGCGCGCACGGCTCAGGTCTGGCTTAAACTCATCAGCCGTTATCTGCTGGTCATGGGTCTGGCGGTGGCTTTCGCCGGCGCTTTAACGTCCTCCCTGACGATGTTGATCAGCAGTCTCTCCTTTTTGTTGGAAAAACTGTTTTCTATCTTTTCTATAGGATTCTAGGGCGATGGCCGAACAGACGCTCGATTCTATTCTGGTTGCCGATTGCGGTGCAGTCTTGACCAAGGTCCTGCTGTTTGAGCGGGTCGAGGATAGCTATCGCCTGATTGCTCAGGCTTCAACTTTGACCACTAATAATGCCCCCTGGAATGATGTCAGTATCGGGGTTTTCCATGCGGTAGAGGAGATTGAACGCATTGTTGGACGCCAGCTTTATGGCAGCGCCCGTATTCTGACCCCTTATGAAGCCATGCGCGGCGTGGATGCCTTTGTGGTAACGATGAGTGCTCCGGAGCCTTTGCGGGTGCTCCTGGCAGGGCTGGTGCGTGAGATGAGTTTGGAAAGCGCCCGCCGCGCGGTCACCGGGACCTACGCCCAGGTGATTGGGACGATTATGCGGGAAGGGAGCCTGCTCTCGCCGGACGAGCACTGGGCGCGCACGGTGCGGGATTTGCACCCCGATGTTGTGTTGTTGGTTGGGGGCGTGGATGGCGGGGCTGATCGCCCTGTCCTGGAGCTGGCCGAGGCGTTGCGCCTGGGCATTTCCATGATTGATCAGGGGCAGCGGCCTGAAGTGATTTATGCGGGTAATGCCCGCGTGGCAAAGCGGGTGGCTAAACTGTTCCAGACTATCACGCCCATTACCGTGGTGGATAATGTGCGGCCAACTCTGGATCAGGAACATCTGGGGCCGACTCAGGAGGCGCTGGAACGCATTTATATTACACGGCGCTTTAACCAGTCGCCTGGCGCCGACCGCCTGATGGAATGGAACAATGCTCCGGTCCAGCCGACGGCCCTGGCTTTTGGACGCTTGATTGAGTATCTCTGGCATCAAGAGCAGGCTCTTGATCGCGGGACGCTGGGGGTGGATTTGGGCGCGGCCAGTGCAACCGTGGCCGCTACGTTCAATAAGCGCCTGTTCTTTTCCATCCGCGGAGGAGATGGGCTGGTGTTAGGTCCTTTGCGTTGGGTTGAAGCCCATGGCCTGGAATCTATTACACGTTGGCTGCCCGAAGCTATTCCCGATGATGTCGTCTTGTCTGTTTTGCATAACCGGCAGATTTATCCCTGGACTTTGCCCCAGGATTCGCGGGAATTGTGGATTGAGCAGGCGGTGGTGCGGGAGGCTCTGCGACATTTGATGGCGATTGCCCGTCCAACCTGGGATGTGGGCAAGGCGCAGCTCTATCCGGGGTTGATGCCCCGGCTCGATCCCATTGTGGTGTCTGGCGGCGGTGTGATTGCCATGCCCCGTCCTGGCCATATTCTGTTGGCTGTTTTGGATGGGATAGAGCCGGTGGGCATTACCCGAATCTGGCTTGACCAAAACCGGGCTGCCTCGGCTTTGGGCACTTTGGCCTCGGTTTCGCCTGTAGCTGCAGCGTCGGCTTTGAACGCTGGGACTCTGGTTTCCCTGGGTACGGTTATTTCGCCCGTGGGTAAGGCGCATCCAGGAGAGACGATCCTGAAAATCCACATCGCTTATGATGATGGCGGAGTACTGGATGTGGAAGCCCGGTATGGCGACCTGGAGATCTGGCCTTTGCTACCAGGGCAGAGTGCCTTGCTCGACATTAAACCGCTGCATCGTTTTGATATTGGCATGGGACCAGGGCGCGGAGGTAAGGTCCGGGTTTATGGTGGTCTGGTGGGCCTGGTGGTGGATGCGCGTGGACGTCCGCTGGTCTTGCCGGTCAACGCAGACGATCGCCGTGAACTGGTTCAGCGCTGGTTCTGGGATGTAGGAGGTTAAGAGGTGGTTATCCCCTACAGCATCATCAGTCCTCTGACCCAGGTTCAGATTCCCCGACGCCTTCCCCGACAGGGCGAAGTGCTGGTGCAATTGACCGAGTTTGTGGAGCCGTCTCAGGTGATTGCACGGGCCCAGGTCCCCCCCGATTTTCGTCTGGTCAATCTCAGTGAAGCGCTGGGGGTGGAGCCTAAAAAGATTAAACCGTATCTCAAGGTTAAGCCGGGGCAGCGCGTGAAGGCCGGACAAATCGTGGCCGAGCGGGGCGGATTAACCGTACGCACCTGTCGCAGTCCGATTGAGGGGACGGTGACAGCTATTGGGCGTGGACGTATGTTGATTGAAGCCGATCCTACGTACTACGAATTGACGGCGCTGGTGCCTGGCGCTGTTGCTGAGGTCTGGCCTGATCAGGGCGTGGTCCTGGAGGCCATGGGCGCTTACGTCCAGTCGGCATGGGGAAACCAGAAGGAAAGCTTCGGCGTGCTCCGCTGTCTGGTGAAAGCGCATAAGCAGCCGATTCGCGTGAAAACTGTGGATAATTCGGTGAGCGGGGCCATCATTATCGGCGGGGGACCACTGAGCGCGGATATTATCGCCGCAGCTGAGGAAGTCAAGGTGAATGGGATTATTGTGGGGAGCATTCCCGCTTCGCTTATTCCACGGGCCCAGGCGGCGAATTTTACGATTGTGGCTACGGAGGGAGTCGGCGATGTGCCCATGTCCCCCTTTGCGTTTGATTTGCTGAAATCGCTTTCCGGGCGCGAAGCGGCTGTGTGCGGGCGCTTGAACACACTCTGGCCGGTTGAGCGCCCTTATGTTTTCGTGCCCATGCCGGGGCAGGCTCCACCTCCTCCCAATCCGGAGGCCCAGTTGACGCCAGGGATGCGGGTACGGGCTTTGCGGATGCCTTACCTGGGCATGAGTGGCATCCTCGAAGACCTGCCCCAGGGGCTGATCACCCTGGAGACTGGATCGCGGGTGCCCGGTGCACGGGTGAAAATCGGCGAGGAAAGTGTCCTGATGCCGATTGTTAATCTGGAACGTGTACTGTAGCGGTATGGGCCAGGGCTTGGCCGATAAGCCTGAAGAATGTTGGTGAGCGGTGGAACACCGTTTCTGCAAGACAAGAATAAAGTTGTAGCTTTTAGTTTGTCATGGTATAGTTAAAGAAGCTGAAAGTCAGGTTCCATTTCCAGTTTTAAGGAGGCGTCGAATGGCGATCGACCCGGGCAATCCTTTGGATGATGATCTGTTCTTTGAAGAGGCTGAGACCGAAGAGGAAGAGGCGACGGGGGGCGCGGCCGCTGGAGGCACCGACCGTAACTTCATCCTGGCGGCAGCGATTCTGGGGGGCATTCTCCTTTTGGCGATTATCACTTTTGTGGTTTGGGCGCTGGTTATCAACCCCAATTTGCAAAAGCAGCGTGAGGCGCGTGCCGCGGCCATTCGTGCCACGAACGAAGCGATTCAAATCGCCCTGGATGCTACAGCGACGGCAGAGGCCATCCTGGCCCTGACGCCGACAGCTACCCCGGTTACTCCTACGCCGACGCCCTTGCCGCCGACGGCGACGCCGACGCCTGAACCGACCCAGGTGACGCCGACCGCGACGCCGGAAACTCAGCCGCAAGCCACGGTGACGGCCACGCCGGCCGCGGGTGACCTGACGCCTACACCGACGCCAGTGCCACGGCGTACCAATACCCCGACCTTGACTCCTACGCGCAATCCGCGCACCCCGACGGCAACCGGCGGTAGCGGCGGGCAGGTTCCCAATACGGGTGGTCTTGGGGATGTCCTGATCTTTGGCGCGGGGGGCTTGCTGTTGATTATAGTGCTGGTGATCGCCCGGCGTCTACGCCGCGCGTGATCATGGCCTTGAAGCCGCGGAGAAGCCTTCTCCGCGGCTTTTTTGTCGCCTCGGGTATCTACTCGACAATGTTAGATTCGAGCCTGTGACCTCTCCTTAATTCCTCCTTCGCCCTCCCCTTCCCTCGCATGCAGAGAGGGAAGGGAGGGCCGGGGTGGGGTTGGGTGAGGTAAACACGCACGACCAATTTAACAATCTTGAGCTACTCTGCCAGGCTGAATCTTGCGCAGTACAGTCACCCCATCCTCCCTTGTGATGAAGCAACAGAATAGAGCTTGTGGGTGGCAAAACTCCCGCTAACCCTGTTTTTAACCCCCGTTGTCCCTTTTAGACTATTACTTCACCGCGCTGATTTTCGGCATTATGGATGTCCGCCGGGGAGTGATCGGCTTCAGCCCTGCAGGCTGCTGCCGATGGGGGTGCAGGATTATGAAGTTTTAAACTTTAATCGGGTAACAAGGCACGGTGTCGGGTGACGGGCAACCGGAGGTCGAAGCTATCCGGTCCCCCTGGGGCACAACACGCCGATTTCTCGGTCGGCGTAGGCCGACCGTTGGCCGCAGGCCCAGCGAGGTGATTGCAATCACCGAAACTTGCCTGATCGCACAGGCCAATTGCGCCGATGAAAAGGGTATACCCCTACAATCGAGGCGCTTGCGGCGCCAGGCGTCGGCCTGCATCAACGCCTGACCCGGTCGGTGTAAGCTGACCGTTGGCCGCAGGCCCAACGAGGTGATTGCAATCACCGCATCAGCGCCGGGCTTGCTCTCCCCCCTCCCATTCGACTACCCGGCCATTACCCAATTAAATTTTTAACGTTCATTATCCTGCACCTCATCCTGCAAAAACTACAAGGGAGTTTCGTAACACCGGAAATCCATGGGGTTGAATACTATTGTCAGCAGTCGTCCTACATATTGCCGGGGAGAGCGGCAAAGCAACAGAAAAAGTAAATCCCTGGCTGAAAAGGTGCCAGGTCATAGTGGTTTCTGGTCTTGTGAAGAAACCTGTAAGCAGGACAACAGGTTAGCCGTTGTCTTGCAGCTAAAGCTGGAAATCAGAGTGCTCAAGTAGCAGGTTGTTATCGCCTCAGGTGTTTTCAGGCCGGGCCAGGCCTAGCTTGAGGAACAGCCAGGGGGCGCCCGCTGTGACCCAAAAGCCGATCATGCTGGAGCTTGTAAAAGCCATCACTTCGGAGGTGGATAGCAGCTCCAATCCGGCGCGTAATCCCAGAGCAACGGCAATGCCAATGGTGAAGCGCAGCAGACGCTGCCGATTGGAGCCGAACGCGGCATAATGCAAACGGCGGCGCTCCGTCACCATCCCCGCTAGCAATCCCAGCAGCGACCCGCTCAGAGCCACGCTGTTGGCCGGGAGACTGATCAGCAAAAGCCAGGCCACAAAACCGCTGGCCAGGAGCTGGAAGCCGGCATCCCAACGTTGTAGAAGGGGCCAGAGGTGTTGTTCCAGGGCCAGGTAGGCTCCCAGTACGCCCAACCCCAGGAGATAGCCGCCCAAAACGTCGGTGGGAAAATGCACGCCCCGATAAATGCGTGCCAGTCCGACGATGAGGGGGAGGACGATGCTGAGTCCCGTCAGGAAGGGGCGCTGCTCTACGTGACGCAGAAATCCCCAAAAGGCCAGGGTGTTTTGGGCATGGCCACTGGGCAGGCCAGGATCGTGAATCTCTTCCAGGGCTTTTACCCGTGGATCATAGGTGAAGGGGCGAGGGTGATTCAGGGCGTATTTCGCCAGGGTGTTGGTGATGGTGGAAAGGTAAAGCAAGCCGATGGCTCGTGCACCGGTGCGCCGATCTACGCACCAGTAGAGAAAGGCGCACAGGAACAAAAAACATTCAGTCGTGCCCAGCCAGCTTATAGCGTTTATAATGCCATCCAGGTCGGGACTAAAGGTCCCCTGGAGCCAGAGAATGATCGTAATTCCCCAATCCCATATCGCGTGCATAGGCCCCCCGCGCAGTGGCCTTTAAGATCCGCCCAGGCCCGGTTAATGCCTGGGCGATTGTATTGTAGTATTGTAAACCACCCGACGGAAAGGGCAACTGCCTGGCTTGATGCTGTTCAGGATTCACGTGATGTCAGCCTCTTTTTAAGGGACTGGCATAGCCCCATCCGGCCTGGCGACGCGCTATTCTCGCCCGACCATGCTATACTATGGCGCAGTTGTGGTTCAGATTTATGGAGGGGAGCATGAGCCGCTCATCCCATACGTTGGAAGTTTCGCCTTATCTGGTTCTGGCTGGGGGGGTGCTGGCCGTATCCAGCGCTTCAACCCTGATTCGCCTGGCGCAGGCGGAAGTGTCCTCCATGGCCATCGCGGCCTGGCGTATGACGCTTTCCGCTTTGATCCTGGCCTGGCCGTCCTGGCATTTCAGTCGTGCCGAATGGCGTACGCTGAACCGGCGCGCCTGGGCCTGGTTGTTTGCGGCGGGTTTCTTCCTGGCCGTTCATTTTGCAGCGTGGATCACATCCCTGGCGATGACAACAGTGGCGGCTTCGGTGGTTTTGGTGACGATGAACCCGCTTTTTGTGGGCCTGGCTTCCTGGCTGGTGTTCCATGAACGCCTGAAACGGAACACGGCGCTGGGTATTGGCCTGGGGATCGGCGGAGCTTTGCTCATCGCGTTGAGCGATGCGCAGAGCGGCGGCACGCATCGTTTAACAGGAGATTTGCTGGCTCTGTTGGGAGCGCTGGCCGCTTCCAGCTATTTCCTGGTGGGCCGGCATTTGCGCGCCCGGCTTTCTCTGCTGGGGTATGTCTTTCCGGTGTACGCCATGGCCGCAGTCTGGCTGATGCTTTTTGCCGGGTTGAGCCGCGTGCCGCTGGCAGGCTACAGTCCGCGTTCCTGGCTCTGGTTGATTCTGATGGCGCTGGGGCCGCAGGTTGTGGGGCATTCCTCGCTGAACTGGGCTTTGAAGCATCTGACGGCGACCTTTGTCACGCTGGCAGTTCTGGGGGAGCCCCTGCTTTCGGCCTTGCTGGCCTGGTTGTTGCTGCATGAGGTGCCTACCCCGATGATCCTGGCAGGGGGTGGGCTGGTGCTGGCTGGCATTGTATTGGGAAGTCGGCGGGATGAGGCGTCTTAAGCGCCGACCGCGGGGTGGCGTGTGGCCCGGGGCCATACCGTCTGAGCCTCGGTCCATTCGGTTGCCAAAAGCTTATTCTATGGTATACTCTCCACCAGCGAAACGGGTGTCCCGGAAGCTTTGAAAGGAGTACCGAAAGTGCTGACGAAGGAACAGAAAACTGAAATTATCAAGTCGTTTGCGACGTTGCCTGGCGATACGGGGTCTCCCGAAGTGCAGGTTGCGTTGTTGACGCAGCGCATTAATCAGCTGACCGAGCATCTGAAGGTGCATAAGCATGATGAGCATTCGCGCCGTGGCTTGCTCAAGCTGGTGGGGCAGCGTCGGCGGCAACTGGCTTATCTGCAGCGGGTGAGTCCGGAACGTTATCGTCAACTGATTCAACGCTTAGGGCTGCGTAAGTAACTTTTTCGTTGGGGGATCGCGGTCAAACGAGTAGATGAACTTACTTCATCTACTCGTTTGTCTGCATCTCCATATTTTTGTTCTTTAATCACGTCGGACGGCTGCGGTGGAAGGTAGGAATTGGATAGCGCGATTAACATGGGGTTAATCGTGCTCCCCAGTCCCGACCTTCTAAGAGTCGCTCCGACGATATTCAGGAGGTCAAATCATGACACAGGAGCATACGTTTACGGCTCGTTTAGGCGAGCATACTATCAGCCTCAGCACGGGGCATCTGGCCGGTCAGGCCAATGGCGCGGTGTTGCTGCGCTGCGGCGACACGATCTTGCTGGCGACGGCGGTGATGTCCCGCGCTCCCCGTGAGGGGACGGATTTCTTCCCTCTCAGTGTGGATTTCGAGGAACGCCTTTACGCGGCGGGCCGGATTCCCGGTTCGTATTTCCGCCGGGAAGGTAAACCCTCGGAAAACGCCATCCTCACCGGGCGGCTGATTGACCGTCCGCTGCGGCCTTTGTTCCCCAAGGATTTGCTGAACGAAGTTCAGGTCATTGTGACGACGCTGTCGCAGGATGATCAGCATCAGCCGGACACGCTGGGAATTACGGCGGCATCGGCGGCTTTGATGATTTCGGATATTCCCTTCGATGGCCCGGTAGCCGGTGTGCGCATTGGCTACATTGACGGGCAACTGGTGGTATCCCCGACCATCGCTCAGATGGAGCAGAGCCAGCTGGATTTGCGCGTCGCGGGCAGCCGGGATGCCATCATCATGGTCGAGGCCGGTGCCAATCAATTGCCGGAGACGGTGATTCTCGACGGTCTGGAGCTGGCCCATGCGGCGATTCAGGATTTATTGCGCGTGCAGGAAGAGATGCGGGCCGCTCTGGGCAAGCCCAAGGCGACGTATGTTTCCTTCGCTGTGCCCGAAGCCCTCAAGCAGCGCGTCGAGGCGTTGATTGCGGCGGACATCGAACAGGTGGTAAGCACGACGCAACTCAAGGGTGAGCGCCTTGAGGCACTGGAAAGCCTTAACGAGCGGGTCCGGGAGGCCCTGGCGGAGGAGGCTGCAGCTCAAGGCTGGACGCCGGCTCAGATCAGTGACGCTTTTGGCGCCATCCTCAAACGGGTGGTACGTCGGCGCATCCTGGATGAGGGTGTCCGTCCCGATGGACGCGATACGCGCACTATTCGTCCGCTCAGCGCCGCGGTGGGGCTACTCCCGCGGGTCCATGGCAGTGGCTTGTTTAACCGTGGTGAAACGCAGGTGCTCAGTGCGGCGACGCTGGGCATGTTGAGCGAAGTGCAGATGCTGGATGACCTCTTCCCGGAAGAGAGCAAGCGCTACATGCATCATTACAATTTCCCGCCCTATTCGACGGGCGAGGTGGGCCGGTTGGGGTCTCCGCGCCGACGTGAGATCGGCCATGGGGCTCTGGCGGAGCGTGCTCTGGTCCCGGTTCTGCCCGATGAGAAGGAATTCCCTTACGCTATCCGGGTGGTGAGCGAGGTGCTTTCATCCAACGGGAGCACTTCGATGGCTTCGGTGTGCGGGAGCACACTGGCGTTGATGGATGCGGGCGTGCCTATCAAGGCGCCCGTGGCCGGTATCGCCATGGGGCTGGTAACGGACGAGGCCGGGCGTTACAAGGTGCTCACCGATATTCAGGGCATGGAAGATCATTTGGGCGATATGGACTTCAAGGTGGCCGGAACTGAGGCTGGCATCACCGCCCTGCAGATGGACATTAAAATTAAGGGTGTGTCGCGCGCCATTTTGGAGGAGGCCCTGGCTCAGGCGCGTGAAGCGCGGCTGCAGATTCTGGACCTGATTCGGGCGACCCTGCCGGCGCCGCGCTCCTCGCTCTCGCCTTATGCGCCGCGGATGCTCACGACGAAGATCCCGGTGGATAAGATCGGCGCGCTCATCGGACCGGGCGGTAAGAATATCCGCAGTCTGCAACAGGAATACAATGTTAAAATTGATATAGCCGAAGATGGTACGGTCTTTATCGGCGGTGGGGCTGATGCTGAAAAAGCCCTGACGCATATCCGTTCTTTGGGAGAAACTCCAGAGGTGGGCAAAATCTATACCGGACGGGTAGTGCGCACGACCGATTTCGGGGCCTTTGTGGAGATTCTGCCGGGTACGGATGGGATGGTGCACATCTCGCAGCTCAGTGAGAAGCGCATCGAAAAAGTCACGGATGCGGTCAACGTTGGGGATGAGATCATGGTGATGGTCACCAATATTGACAGTGACAACAAGATTCGCCTTTCGCGCCGGGCTGTGCTGGAGGGGTGGACCATCGAGCAGGCACAGGAAAACGATGGTGGGTCGCGTTCTGGCGGGAAGCGGGGTAGCGGTGAACATCCGCCGCGCCGACGCTAGACGCGTCATGAGAGGTTCATTTTAATTTTAGTTCACGAAGGAGTGACACCATGGCCAATCAAGAGTATCAGACTTTAGCAGAAACCGAGCAGTATCTTATCTGGACCAGCTCCGAAGAGGAAGGGCAGGTCTATCATCTCGAACTCGGCAATGTGACCGTGCATTTTCTGGCGGAGGAGTGGGACGAGTTCGTGGAGCTGATGACGCAGGCGCTGCGCTAATCGCTCGCCGACGACACGGGGCGACGCCATCGCCCCGTGTTTTTATTGCCCGCTGGGTGGTATTGACCAGACGAGGTCGGGCCAGGGATAAGCTCCCGCGCGGTTCCAGGTCGTTATGAAAGCATACCCTGCAGACATGGTAAGTTGCGAGCATTCCGGGAGCACTGCAGTATAATTGAGCCTGGCTCTGGTTTTTTAAGGAGAAGCGTGTAATGCAATGGGTGCGTGAAGTTCAACGTGATGTGCGCCGAGAGCGCCTGTATCGTTCGGCCATTACTATTACCCTGGCCGGTAATCTTGTCCTGGTGACGGTAAAAGCTTTGGCCGCCATGCTTTCCGGCAGTGTGGCTCTTTATGCGGATGCGGCCAATTCGGCTTCGGATGTGTTCTATTCGTTCACGATTGCTCTGGGCCTGTGGATGGCTTTGCGCCCGCCCGATCTTTCGCATCCTCAGGGGCATCATCGCTTTGAGCCGCTGGTGGGGCTGGTGGTGGCGGCTTCGATGACGGTGGCGGGTTATGCGGCGATTCGGGCGGCAATCGAGCGTTTTCTGACCGGAGCGATAGCGATTGAGCCTGGCCTGCCGATGCTCACCTTGCTCGGTAGCGCGACGATTAAGGTGGGTATGTACTGGAGCATTCAGCGCATTGCTGGCGCTGAATAGTCCTACTTTCAAAGCCACAGCTCAGGATAATCTCAGCGATGTATTGACGTCCATAGCGGCCTTTGTCGGGGCGCTGGGATCGCGCTGGCTGCATCCCTTACTCGACCCTGGGGCTGGCGTTGCGGTGGCTTTGTGGATTTTCCGGAATGCCGCGGCAGCCTGGCGCAGTAATCTGGCGTTTTTGACGGGAGCGGGTGCTTCGCAGGAGCTGCGCGAACAGATTGCCGCAATTTCGGCGGGCGTGCCGGGGGTGCGGGCCGTCCATCAGGTGATTGCAGAGTATGTCGGTCCGCAATTGGTGGCGGATTTGCACATCAATGTGTCGGGGGACTTGACTCTGCGCGAGGCTCACGCCATTGCCGATGAGGTAGAGCAGCGCTTGAGTGCGTTGGACGAGATTGATCGGGTTTATGTGCATGTCGAGCCGTGTCTGGACGATGAAGGCCCTTGTCTTGCCGGCTATGAGGAAGGGAGAACGACTGGGCAGTGCTCATCTGATGAACGTTAAAAATTTAATCAGGTAACGACTGGATAGCCGAATGGGAGTGGGGAGAGCAAGCCCGGCGGTGATGCGGTGATTGCAATCGCCTCCTGGGCCTGCGGCCAACGGTCGGCCTACGCTGACCGGGAAACCGGCGTGCTGTGCTCCAGGGGGACTGGATGGCTTCGGCCTCCGGTTGCCCGTCACGCGACACCGTGCCTTGTTGCCCGATTAAATTTTAAAACTTCATAAGCTGCGCAACATTGAGTAGCGGTCCATCTGGAGCAACTGGCCCTTGACCGGGCTGGAACAGGCTGGGCCAGGGTTGCTGGCGCCGGGCTTTTGGTCACGCGACCGGAGAGGTGCGTCGGCGCAAGTAGGGGTACGCACGCTGTGGCCTGCCGTACTTCAATCGGCGTATCACGATGATGTCTGATTGCGCAAGGCCATAAAGATTGAGCCTGTTTTTTGCGCAGGATAAATCCCGCGCCCTATCGGCAGCAAGACAGTAGTTTCACAACGTTTGTGTTGTCCAACAAGACGGGAGACGTCTGGCTCCCAATCGAGTATGTTCGTCAAGGTGGAGGGTTATGGACGTAGCGAATAACCAGGGATGTAAGATGAGACGCTGGTGGCTCCTGGCTTCTGCGGCCCTGGTGGGTGGGACCTGGGCGGCCGGAGTGAAACCTTTGTGGCGGCCTGAGCTGGCGGTGCCGGAGGCTCTGATCCTGGTGGGTTGGTTGCCGTTGTGGCAGGCGCTGGAGGCCGCGGATTGGCTGACGCCGTTGCGGGCCTGGCAGGGCTGGGAGCCGGAAGCGCCCTTGGCGCGCTGGCCTTATCTGCAGCCGGGGACGCCGGGAGCGTGGTTGCATCACCGTTTGCGCCAGGCCCGGGCCTGGTGGCGCGACTGCGGGCGAGCAAGCCTGGCCGCACCTTTGCGCGCGGCGCTGCTCGCTCTGGGCCTGAGCCTGTTGTTGAGCCTGGCTGCAGGACGGGCGGCGCTTCTGCTCACCGTGCTCCTCATCACCCTGAGCGAAATAGCCCTGTTGTGGGATGGGAGCGGGCGAATGCCCGCGTTCTTTTGCGCGCTGATGGGGGTGGGTTTGCCCTGGATGCTGGGCAGCAGCCTGGGCAGCGGTAGCGTCTGGATGGGCGTGATGGCGCTGGCTTTGAGCGTGGCGGTGGCGGCTTTTGTGCGCCCTGGCCGGCTGGCGGGCCTGGCCCTGGTGCCGCTGGTGCTCTTGCTGGTGGGGCTGCAAAAGTCCTGGGCCGCCGGGTGGGCGGCGCTCGGCGCTATCCCGCTGGTCTGGTTGAGCCTGTGGCCGGACGAGATGCCCGCGCGTTGGGACAAGGTCGAGCTGTGGTTGGTGCTGCTTGTGGCCGTGACGGCAGGAGCTCTGGCATAATGGATATTGTTTTGGGTGTAGTCGTTGTTGTCGCCGTGGGGGCGTTGTTGTACTGGCAACTGGTCATCGCTGAGGGCGCTTATCTGGGGCCGAAGGTGGTTGCCTGGCTTTATGACTGGTCGGCGCGGGCGTATGACCGCATTAAGGGATACGATCCGGCTTATGAGCGCTGGTTCCTGAGCACACCGCTGACCCGTGCCCTTCAGGCGGTCCCGCATCCGCTGGTGCTGGATGTGGGGACGGGG
>DAOTZR010000083.1:0-4368 GCA_034434315.1 Anaerolineae bacterium | reverse complement strand
ACCCGTTTCGCGTGGCCAGATAGGGACGTTTCCGTCCCTATCTGGCCATGACGGTATGCCCCGGCGCGCCAGGGTCGGGACCTGAGATCGCAAGCCTTATGTTCGGGAGGTCAGGATGAACTATCAGGTGCTTAAGGATTTACCCGAAGAGGAACGCCCTCGCGAACGGCTCCAGCATTTCGGCCCCCAGGCGCTTTCGACGACGGAATTGCTGGCCATCATCCTGCGCACCGGTGTGGCTGGGGAGAGTGCGCTCGCGTTAGCGGCGCGTTTGTTAAAGCAATATCGCAACCTTTCCGGCCTGGCGCGGGCGGATTTCGCCCAGCTGGCGGCGGAACGCGGTCTGGGTATGGCTAAAGCCGCGCAACTGATGGCCGCTTTGGAGCTGGGGCGGCGCCTGGTGCGCGAAAACCCTGAGGAGCCTTTTCAGATTCGTTCCCCGGAAGATGCTGCGCGTTACATCATGGCTAAAATTGGCTTCGAAGAACAGGAATGTTTTATGGTGCTCTATCTTAACACCCGGAACCGCGTGGTGGATGAGGAGATCTTGTACAGTGGGGGACTGAATACAACGCTGGTGCGCGTAGCCGAGGTATTCCGGGGCGCCATCCGGCGTAACTGCGCCGCGATTATCGTGGCGCACAATCATCCTTCGGGTGATCCAACGCCCTCAAGCGATGACGTCGAGTTGACCCGCCGTCTGCGTGAGGCCGGCCAATTGCTGGATGTTGAGTTGCTCGATCACCTGGTGATCGGACACAATCGCTACGTCAGCCTGCGCGAACGCGGACTGGGTTTTTAGGATGAAGCCGCCGGGTCCTTTTCGACCAGCGCGCCGTACCATTCCGGGCGGCGGTCGCCAATGGTATCCATTTCAAAGGACCCGGGCCGCAGGATGAGCCGCTTCTGACGGGCTCGCTGCGGATCAATGCTGGCGTAAGCGATTTCGGGCAGCTCGCCGGCTTCGACAATCACCCGGCCGCTGGTCCCCACAATCTGACTGCGTCCAAAAAACCAGAAGCCGCTTTCTTCCCCCACGCGATTACAGGCCAGCAGATAGACACGATTTTCCAGGGCGCGCGTGCGGGTGACGAAATCGGGCATGAGCTGCGAGGTATCGGGCCAGTTGGTCGGGAGCGCGACGATGTCCGCACCGCGGAGCGCCAGAACCCGCAGCGACTCGGGAAAGCGCAGGTCATAGCAGATGGCGATGCCGATGCGTCCGATGGCTGTGTCCCACACGCCAAAGCCCAGGTTGCCTGGGGTGACGAAGCGATCCACGCCCAGCCAGGGCAGATGGATTTTGCGGTAAGTGCCCATCAGCCCCTCCGGGCCGAGGAGCACCGCGCTGTTGTAAACCGCGTCTCCGGCGCGCTCAAGCATCCCCACGACCAGGTAGCTCTGGTGCTCAGCGCATAGGCTCTGCAAAGCCAGGAGCGAGGGGCCAGGGATGGGTTCGGCAACGGCGCGGGCCGCTTCCAGGGATTCGAAGCCATATCCGGAAAGCGCGCATTCAGGAAAAACCACCAGCTTTGCGCCATGCTTGAAGGCCTCATGAGCCATCTGCTGGAGCGTGCGCAGATTGGCTGCGGTCTGGCCTAATTGGGGATCCATTTGGGCGACAGCTACCAGCAACGGGTCATTCATACCCCCTCCTCTGGCTGATTCAGGGTATTTTCGATTTTTTCAAAAGCGGCATTCAAGACCTGCAGGCTTTCGACGATCGTGTGATAGGTTTCGGCGTCCAGCCCCTGAATCCATTCTACTACGTGCTGCTCCGTGTGCTCGAGCAGCGATTCGTAAATGCGCCGGCCTTCTTCCGTGAGTTGCAGGACGATTTTGCGCTTGTCGGTATCGTCCTTTTCGCGGAAGACGAGGCCACGTGCTTCCATGCCCTGGGTGAGCTTGGACATGGTTGGCAGGGAAACACCCTGGGATTGGGCCAGAGCCGAGAGGCTTTGACCTCCTTCACGATACAGCCGGGCCATGACACGAAATTGGGGCTCGGTAAAGACGCCGGCGCTATGGCGCCGCAGGTCCTTGCGCAAAACGCGCGAGAGACGCGGAACAATGCGGATGATGGCGTGGGCGCAATCAAGAGGGGTGGCTGTTGCGTTCATAAGTTCCTCCAGTCAAATTATCGGGATTCCCAGGGTAAGAAAGGATAATGCGCTTCTCCCAGCGCACTGTCCCATTCCAAAAATTCGGGCGGTGAGCTGGCACTGATGGGCGTGGCGATGCGGGCAAAGGTGAGGTTGGAGACCATTTCCCACCCCCAGGGTTTCTGGATGAGCAGCGGGATCCAGGCGCCGGTGTTGACCATCCAGACCGTTGACGTGATCTTAAGCCTGCGGGGGATGTGACTGTGTCCCATAACGATGGCGCGTAAGGGAATCCCCGCGGTTTCGAAGGCTTGAAGCAGATCACGGGCAACGCCGGGCATGTAGTCCAGACGGTTATCGTGATTGACGTAAGCAGACCAGGCGCGGGCAGCATTGAGCAAGAGGATGGCTCCCATCAGGACGATGAAGCCGGTTCGCAGGTCGTTGGTCTGAAGCCACAGGATCAGGCTGGCAACCAGGGTCCCCAGTCCGGCCAGGGAGAGCAGGCCCAACAGGCTCTGCTCGAAGAAAGTCTGGCCCCAATATTTGAGCGTTATCTGTGCCCGCTCTTGCGCCACATGCTCGATAATTGAGATCAGGGGGGCCGGCAGTCCCCAATGCGTCTTGGGTAACCCGGCGCGCGGCGGATGCTCCCGCAAAGCTTTGAGGTAATGCTTGCGTTTGTGGCGGATCTCCCGGCTGGCCCAAATCAAAGACCACAAGCGCGCGGCGAAGATGAAAGCGCCGCGCAGGGGATTGGTGCTCAGCATCCAGGCAAAGGCACGCGTCGCCGGACGCACGTTGTCGGAGTAGGGCATCTTGTCTTCCAGCCCGTTGTAGAAGTACCGGGTCATCAACAGGCCCGAAGGCTGGTAAAGTCGGTCCGGATCGTCGGGCAGGGTGGGGTTGAAAAGGTCCGGGATGTGATTGGCGGGTTCATATTGCTGCCCGTGCTCAATGTAGACGCCTCGCTCGGCATCGTAGTAGAACCAGGGCTCAAACTGCAACGCCGCCTCGACTTGCGCCGGGTCAAGCTGCGGCAAAGGCCCGTGGGTTTCGCTGTACTCAGCGTAGGCTTTGAGGATGGTCTCGCGCAGGGCCGCCTGGACTTCAGGCCAGGAGAGCTCCAGGTCGTGATTGCCGTAGATAAAGAGGATGCGGTTGCCGCGCTGGATGAACCAGCCCAGGGCCGCAAAGAAGCTACCGTGCCCCTGGGCGATACGCTGCAACTTCCACACACTGGCCTGGCGCGAGGCGCCCAGGCCAAAGTGCCGCGTGTTGCGCGGCAGTTCGCGATAGGTTCTCACGCCGCATACGGCTTCCAGCTCATCACCTTCCTCTGGTAGGGAAGTGACCTGGATGAAGTCGAAGGCGTCGCCGTTGAAGATGAGGAGCCAGGGTCTGCCGCCGTAGCGGGGCGCCTGGCGCAGGGTTTCGTGATAGCGCAGGAAAGCGAAAAACCCGCCGTTGTGGACAAAGTCCTCACGCGGGGCGTACATACCCTGGGCGGTCAGCCAGCCTTCACCCAGATGGAGGTCGCTAACAATGAGCAGGTTTGCGGTGATCGCGTCGGCCATAGGTCCTCACAGCGGGTAGTGCCGGGTTAGCCATGTTAAAACCTGCTCGCGGACATGCGCCTGGACCTGGTCAATCGGCGCAGCGGCGGAAACGGTGATCCAGCGTTGGGGTTCGCGGGCGATCAGTTCCAGGTAGCCTGCTCGCACCCGTTGGTGAAACTCCAGGGCTTCCTGGTCCAGACGATTCAAAGGGCCGCTCATGCGCCGACGTTGCAGGCCGATTTCGGGGGCGATGTCCAGAAATAGCGTGAGGTCGGGCGTGAGATGTTGGGTAGCAAATTCGGTGATGGTGCGCAGCAGGTCCAGATCCAGTCCCCGACCGTAACCCTGATAAGCGTAAGTGCTGTCGTAGTAACGGTCGCACAGGACGATGGTTCCGGCGTCCAGGGCCGGGCGGATGAGTTCATCCACGATTTGGGCGCGCGAGGCGGAATACAACAAAATTTCTGCGCGGGAACTCATCTCACGATGGGCCGGGTCGTGCAGAATGGCCCGGATAGCTTCGCCGATGACCGTGCCACCCGGCTCGCGGGTCGTCAGGACCGGATAGCCCTGTTGCTCCAGCCAGGGCGCCAGAAGCCTGAGCTGGGTCGTTTTACCGCTGCCCTCCGGGCCTTCAAATGTGATCAAAAACCCGCGCATAGTTGCCCCCGTTGGTCAGGCCTGGGGGATGCGCTTTTCCACGCATC
>DAOTZR010000082.1:0-6551 GCA_034434315.1 Anaerolineae bacterium | reverse complement strand
GCTCTTGAGTTTGGCTTCCCACTTTTCGTAGAGCCGCTCGTAGGTTTTTTCGCTGATTTCGCCCGCAGCTAAACGTGCGTCGAGGTTATCCAGGAAGGCCTGAATTTCCTCGGGGGTGGAGGGTGTCGCCGCGGCTGGACCGCCCCCACCGCCGGCCTCTGCCGGGGCGGGTTTGGGCTGCATGGCCTGGCCCATCATCTGCGCCATGGCGGCGCCCATCCCCAGGCCCGCGCCCAGCTCGACGCCGGTGCCGGCCGTGCCCCCGCCGGCGGGCTTGGCCGCGATTTCGCGCATGGATTGGGCGGCCTGGTATTGCATGTAGGCGCCCATGTCGCCGATGGCGCCCATCGCGGCTCGCGCGTCAATCGCTTTGGCGGTTTCTTCGGTGGGCGCGAGGGCCTCGATGAAGAAGCTGTTGAGTTGCACACCGCGAGCGGCAAAGTCCTCCGCGGCTTTGGCGCGCACACCCATGGCCAGTTCCTCGGCAAAGGCGGCCATCTGAATCACCGATTTCTTGATTTCGCCAACCAGGTCCATCATTTTGTTGAGCAGGATGCTGCGGAAGAAGCTTTCGATGGCCGGGGTGGTGTAGATACCCTGGGTACCGACAATTTTGGCAACGAAAAGCTGCGGGTCGGCAATCTGGATGGCGTAGGTGCCGCGGGCAATGACGCGCGCCATGCCCAGAATCGGGTCGGGGATGGTGATGGGATCCGCCGTGCCCCATTTGAGGTCGTTGAACTCGCGCAGGGCGACGAAGTAGACTTCGGCCTTGAAGGGGGTCTGGCCGGAGAAGGCTTTGCCGATCACGTCCACCAGCAGGGGGATGTTGGCCGTGGTAATGGTGTGGCGCCCGGCGCGGAAGGTGTCCAGCGCTTTGCCGTCGCGGAAGAAGACCGCGGCCTGGGTTTCACGGACGATGAGCTGGGAGCCGATGCGGAAATCGCCCGATCCAGCTTCCGGGATGCGGTGGACAATTTCGCGCGAGCCTTCGTCCATGAATTCGATAATGTCTAAAACCCGACCAAATGTGGCCATAGTACCTCCTTAAAGGGTGTGTTTGATTTAAAGATCCATCGTCTGGCTGAGGACTTCACGCCGCCGATCGAAGGTGGCGTTAGCCTCGCGGGCGATGTCGAGCACCAGCAGCACCAGGGAGCGGGTTTCGTCGCCGGCGATTTCGCTGCGGGCGCGGCTGATGGCGTTGGCCAGTCGATCCACGTAATCCAGCAGGGCAGCGTCGAATTGATAGAGCTGATCGAGTTGCTCTTCCTTCACGCGTTCGGCATCGAACAGGCCGCCATAACCGTAGCTGGCGGTCCGGATCCGATCCATAAAGGTCTGCAGTTGGGTAACGGCACGTCCCGCTTCATCCAGCAGGTCAATCTTTCCGGCTGCAATCAGGTCGTTCTGGAGCGCGTCCAGCTCCCGACTTATTGTACGTAACCGGGCGACGAGAGTTTCGCGCAGGAGTTTATCTGCTTCCCGACGAAGTTCCTTTTGTTTGTAGCCGTTGTAACCGGGGATGACCTCGGAAATGCCGCGTTCCAATCCATACATGTTTTGCTTGATGCGGTCCAAAAGGCTCATGGAATCCTCCTATTCCTGGGTGAACAAGACTGAGAAAATTCATCTGCACAATTATTGTAGAGCAAATGGTATTTTGTGCAACTCTGCCAGCCATTCCAGGACATGCTGAGGGAGAGCGTCGCGCTGGAGTGGATCCACTTCCCACAGGGTGACCTGGGCCAGGGTTTTGAACAGGTCGGCGCGGGGATCAGGCTGGTAGACGATGGTGCCCAGGATGGTCGCCGGTCCCAGGATGAGGCTGAGCACGGTTTGCTGGAAGCGGGTCGAGAGCAGTTCCATTTTGCCGATTTCGTCAATGATGATGATTTTGCCGGCGGCTCTGGCCTCTTCGAGGGCGCGCAGGCCCAGCCCTTCCAGGACTTTGAGGTCTACGCCATAGCGCCCGACGGTTGGGACGCCTGGGCCACTCAGGTCTTTGTGGGCCAGCACGCCGCGTTTGCCATCCAGGGTGATGAGGGTGAAGCCTTTACGTCCGCCGGGGCCGCTGATTTCCTCGGTGTAAAAGCCCCCGGCCTGGTCTCCCAGGCGGGCTATCACTTTTTTGATGATGGTGGTCTTGCCGCAGCGCGGATGTCCGGTGAGCAGTAGCGTCCTTCCCATAGTTCCCCCTGTTGATGGTGTTGGTGGGGGTATTATACAGTAAAACGGTTGTAGGGGTCGGCGATTGAAATCGCCGCCTGGGCCTGCGGCCAACGGTCGGCCTGCGCCGACCGGACCAGGCGTCGCGCAGGCGCCCCGGTTGTAGGGGTCGGCGATTGAAATCGCCGCCTGGGCCTGCGGCGTCAGGCGTCGGTGCAGGCCGATGCATGACCTGTAGCTTATAGTACTAAAGTCCTGGTGAAACGTTACACTTTCCCTATTGACTCCGCTTGTGACCTGTGCTAAATTAAAAGTATCGACGTGAGGAGTAAACGCGAGCAGCACGGGTTTGCGCTCTCTTTTTTTCATTGCTGCATGAAACGTTTCATACCCCCGTCAACCCTGAGGCTTCTTTTTCTGAGGAGATACCATGGAACGATTGTTCGTTAGCCGTTATGGGTACTTCACCGCTGATGGACGTGAATATGTGATTACAACGCCGCGCACGCCCCGGCTCTGGGGCAATGTTATCAGCAACGGGGATTACGGGATGATGATTTCTCAGACCGGTTCGGGCTATAGCTGGCGCGGCAATGCCGGGCAAAATCGCATCACCCGTGCGTTCCAGGACCTGGTGCAGGATAACTGGGGTAAGTATTTCTACATCCGCGATCTGGAAAGCGGCGCTTACTGGTCGGCAACCTATAAGCCCACACTCCACGCTTATCAGAGCTATCAGGTTGTGCATGGCCTGGGGTACTCCCGTTTTTTGCAGGAGGTGCAAGGCATCCGCAGTACGTTGACGGTTTTCGTTGCGCCGTACGATCCGGTAGAATGTTTTGAGTTGCAGCTTACCAACCTCACCGATAAGCCCCGTTCCCTGGATGTGACCTCGTATGTGGAATGGTTGCTGGGATTTGCGCCGGATGAGCATCGCGAGTTTCATAAGTTGTTCATTGAGACAAGTGTGGAGCCGGAGCTGCACGCGCTGCTGGCGCGGAAGTATTTGTGGGGATTTCCGGATGCGTTGGGGCGGCATAACAACATAGACTGGCCTTACGTGGCGTTTATGGCCGTCAGTGAGCCGTTGAAGAGCTACGATGGTGATAAGGAATCGTTTATCGGGTTGTATAACAGCCTGGAGCATCCGCAGGCCATGCAGGAGGCGCACCTAGCCGGGCGGGTAGGGCGCTTTGGCGATGCGATCGCGGCCTTGCAGGTAGCCGTAACGCTGGAGCCGGGGGAGACGCGGACGGTGGTGTTTACCCTGGGAGCGGCGGAGCAGGGACGTGAGGATACGGCGGAGCTGATCCGCCGTTATACGTCGCCGGAGGCCAGCACGCGCACGCTGGAGGAAGTGCACGCTTTCTGGTCGCGCCTGGTGGATGCGGAGCATGTCGAGACGCCGGATCCAGCGCTGAATATCATGACCAATTACTGGTTGAAGTATCAGGCGATCTCCTGTCGCTTGTGGGGGAAGTCCGCCTTTTATCAGGTGTCCGCGGGTTACGGCTTTCGCGATCAGTTGCAGGATAGCCAGATTTTCCTGGTAAGCGACCCGGAGCTGGCGAAAAAGCAGATTCTCTTGCATGCGGCGCAGCAGTTTGTGGAGGGGGATGTCCAACACTGGTGGTTTTCCATCCGCGGCTGGGGCCCGCGCACGAATTGTTCGGATGATCTGCTGTGGTTGCCCTTCATCGTGGATGCCTATCTGCGCGAGACCGGGGATATGAGCCTGTTGGATGAGCCTGTCCCCTATCTGAACGGAGCGCCGGAGCCTTTGTACGAACATTGCAAACGTGCTCTGGAACGCGCCTTCAGCCGGTTTTCGCCGCGTGGCGTGCCTTTGATGGGGGATCACGACTGGAATGATGGGCTGAATGCGGTAGGGACGCGCCTGAAGGGCGAGAGCTTCTGGGTGGCGGAGTTCCTGTACGCCATTCTGGAAGCTTTCATTCCCCTGGCCCGGCAGCGCGGGGATGGGGACTTTGCGCAGCGCTGCGCCGATGTGCGCGAAACGCTGCGCTGGGCGACGAATCGCTACGGCTGGGATGGCGCGTGGTTCCTGCAGGCGACAACCGATGCTGGGCTGCTCCTGGGGTCGCATGAGAACGATGAGGGACAGATTTTCCTCATGCCCAATATCTGGGCGGTGATTAGCGGCATCGCCGACCTGGAGCGCGCTCACCAGGCGATGGCGGCGGTGACGCGCTATTTACTGCGGGATTATGGCACGCTGCTCAATTACCCGGCTTTTACGAAGCCCCGGTCCGATATTGGCTATGTGACCCGTTACGCGCCGGGCTTGCGCGAAAATGGCGGTACGTACACGCACGCAGCGACCTGGTCGGTTTGGGCCTATGCCTTGTTAGGCGACGCGGAGCGGGCCTATGAGGCCTATCGGCGCATTTGTCCGCCCAACCGCAGCACGGATCTGGATGTGTATCAGGCCGAGCCGTATGTAACGCCGGGAAACGTGGACGGGCCGCAATCCCCTTACTACGGGCGCGGAGGCTGGACCTGGTATACCGGATCGGCGCAGTGGTTGCACCGTGTGGCGACGCATTGGATTCTGGGGATTCGCCCGCAGGCGGACGGGCTGTTGGTGGATCCGCTGATTCCGGCGGCATGGGATGGCTTCACGGTGACGCGGCGTTTTCGCGGAGCGGTGTATCGCATTGAGGTGCGCAATCCGCATCACGTCAGTCGGGGTGTAAGTTCAATGACGCTGGATGGAGCCCCGGTAGCGGGACAGGTTTTGCCCGTTCTGGGCGATGGGCAGATGCATCACGTGATTGTGGTGCTGGGTTAAGTTCTGAGCCTTGAGGAGGTGACGCGTTTCAAAACTTAGGTGTGTACGGCTGGACCCTATCGGATTAAAAAACTTTACCCTGAGTTCATTTCATTTGCAATGGAGGAGGAAGATGAAACCCTACGCTAAGGTGCTTTCGGTGTTGGTTTTGGCCATGATGCTCGTTGTGTTGGTGGCTGGCTGCAAGCCCACAGCGACCCCCACGCCCGTCCCCACGGAAACTCCTACGGAGAAACCGACGGAGCCGCCGACGCAGGAGCCGACCCCGACCGAGAAACCCAAGGAGCCGGTCACGCTGCGCTATGCGAACTGGAACCTGGGTACGGAAGAGGAAAATAATATCCAGCGGCAGTTGGTCAAGGCTTACACTGAGCTCAATCCCCATGTGACGATTGAGTTCGTGGACATGTCCGGTGGTGGCTGGGATGATATGCTGAACACTTATGCCGCTAAGGGCGAATTGCCCGATGTGTTCATGGCGAACAATGTCCCGCTCTATGTCAAGAATGGCTGGTTGGCCGATCTGAGCGATCTGGTGGCGCAGGATCCGGATTGGGCGGATGTGCCGGATGCGCTCAAGGCGGGCGTGACCTATGGCGGGAAGGTGATGGGCGTCCCGGCAGCGTATTTTATCATGGGGTACTTCGTCAACAAGGACCTGTATGAGGCCGCCAACCTGGATGCCCCTGAATACGGCTTTACGCTGGATGAGTTCAACGCGGCGGTGACCGGTTTGAATAATCCGGCCAAGGGTGTTCTGGGCCTGGATGAGCAGGAATTTGTCATGGGCTGGTATCCTCATGTGCTGGATAGCAGGCTGCTGTGGTTTAGCTTCGACGGGAAGCATATGAATTACGCTTCGCAGGCCTTCAAGGACACTGTAGCTAAGGTGGCGGAGCTGAAGCCCTACACCTGGCAGGGGCTCACGGAGGAGCAGAAGCCCAACTTCAAGTCCGCCGGGCCGTGGGAGCTGTTCCTGAATCAGGAAGTGGGTATGCGCTGGGAAGGCGGTTGGAACATCCCCAACTTCGCTCAGAATGCCACGTTTGATTGGGATTTCGTCGGTATCCCCGGTGGCAATCAGGCGCTCGTGATGGATATCATCGTCGTCTCCAAGGCCACGGCCAACCTGGAGGAGGCTTACAAGTTCGCGCGCTGGATGTCCTTCTCCAAGGAAGCCTACGCCAAAGAGGTCGAGCTGGTGAAGGCTGCTGGCGGCGTGCCCAGCAAGATGCCGGTGTCGGTGGATGCGGCTTCGATCGAGCTGTACAAGCAGTTCTTCAATAAGCCGGGTATCAATGCGGCGATGGAGAATCTGGACAACAGCCTGGTGGAATCCCTGGCCAAGGTCATTCCGGGTTACATTCAGGCGCGCTGGGAAGGCAAGCCGGGGATTGACATTGGCGAGGATAAGGATGTGAATATGTGGTACATGTTCTTCCATGCTGCGGATGGTATCTACAAGTACGAAGATTACGCCGCCAAGCTGGAAGAATTCGCCAATAACCTTCTGGATACGGCGCGAGCCGAGGTTGAAGCGGCGATCAAGTAAGCTTCCGGGTTGCCAGGG
>DAOTZR010000081.1:0-22740 GCA_034434315.1 Anaerolineae bacterium | reverse complement strand
CTTACAGGACGGGGCGTCCATCAGGACGCCCCGTTGCTATCCGGCGTTGGGCCGGGTCTGCGGATGCCTGTCCACACGGTCCCGGCTGTTCCGCTGTGCGTTCAAGGGGTCAGTGAACGTACTGTTTGACCCGTTCCAGCAGCTTTTCCGGCTCGATGGGCTTGGAGATGAATTCGACGATGTTCAGGTACTGGTCGGTGGGGAAGCTTTCGGCGTACTGCGTGCTGGCAATCGAAGAGACCATGATGATGGGGATGGCCTGCAGCTCCGGATCTTCGGCGATCTGTTGAGTGATGTAGTACCCCTCAAGCGGGTTGGCCATCATCACATCCATCAGGACCAGGGCTGGTTTGTGTTCCCGCATTTTTTGCAGGCCTTCCTGACCGTTCGCGGCGCTTTCGACCTGATAGCCTGCGCTTTCCAGGACCAGGCGGTGAGCCAGGACGAGATCAGGATCATCATCAACCAGTAAAATGTATTTCGGTTCCATAAAAGTTTTCCTCCTGTTTCAGGAATGATGTCAAGGTGCTGCCGGTGAAGCGTCCTGGGACGCTGCCTCGGACATGGGTAACCACACGGTGAAGGTGGTGCCGACGTTCAGGCGGCTCTGGACTTCGATGCGTCCACCGTAGCGAGTGATGATGTCGCGGGTGATGACCAGCCCCAGGCCCGTGCCCTCTTTGACTTCGGCTTTGGCGTTGGGAGCGCGATAGAACTCCTCGAACAGATGGGGCAGGGCCTCTTCGGGGATACCGATGCCGGTATCCTGGATGATGATGCGCCACTGATGGTTCATTTCGGCCAGGCTCACGGTCACCTGTCCCCCTGCCGGCGTGTATTTGACGGCGTTGGAAATCAGGTTGTTGAAGGCGCGGTCCAGTTCTTCCGGATTGGCGCGGACTTCGGCGTGGGACGTTGCGGGTGTCTGGAGGGTGAGGGTCAGGCACTTCTCCGCGGCAGGGACACGGTAGCGCTCAACAATCCGCTCCAACAGAGGGACCAGGGCGACCGGTCCGGTCGGTTGCGGGCTGTGCAGTCCGCTCTTGCTGGAGGCCATGTCCAGCAGGTCATCAATCAGGGTCTGGAGGAAGTCGGCCCGGCGCAGGGCGCGGCTGAGCATGTCTTTTTGGGTGTCGGTGAGGGGACCGGCGTAGCCACCGACCAGGGTGCGCAGCAGGCTGCGCACGACACCGACCGGTGAGCGCAGCTCGTGAGTGACCATGAGCACGAATTTGCGCTTCATTTCGTCCAGGTTCTGCAGGGCCTGGTAGGCCATGGCGTTTTCGATGGCGACGCTGCCGTGATTGGCGACGGCCTGGAGGAAGTCCGCATCGTCACGGTTGAAGCGCTGGATGCGGTTGCAGTAGACGCGGATGATGCCCAGAGGACCGCGGCGCCCAATCAACGGGGCGGTGAGAGTGGAGCGGATGCCGGCCTCGGCAGCTTCCAGGGGGTATTGCAGCCGGTCATCATTGAGCACGTCCTGGACGTAGAGGATTTCGCCTGCCAGCACCCGCCGGGCCAGGGGGTTTTCCTCCAGGATGAGGTCGCCTTTTTGCAGGTATTCCGGACTCAGGCCTGAGGCGCTGGCGATGCGCAGGCGAGTGCCGGTTTCGTCAAGCAGACGGATGGAGCAGGCGCGCACGCCCATAGCCTCGCGGGTGCTTTCGGTGAGCCGGTCCAGCACTTCCTGTAAGTCCAGGGTGGCGCTGACGATTTGGGCGCTTTCGTACAGGGCCTGGCGCCGGGCAGAGGCCTGGCGCAAGCGCTTGGTCAGGGCCAGGACTTGAGCCTGCTGCTCCCGCAGATAAGTCATAGTGCGCGTGGCCAGGTAAGCCAGCACGAACAGGGTGGTGGTGAAGAAGAAGAGCATCCCGAACAGGTAAGGGCCATGGCGATAGAGGCTGACGGGCAAAAGCCCCTGCACCGGTACGTGCGGCAGGACGCCGGCGTATTCCAGGAGCGTCAGGCCACCGACCATGAGCGTGGCCAGGGAGGCGAAAATGTACACGTCCAGCACGGGCAGGAGGATGGCAGCCAGGCTGATGTGGAAGAAGAAGTACAGGAGCAGGGGGCTTTCGATGCCCCCTGAAAAATGCACCAGCCAGAGCATGGCCAGCCAGTCCAGGGCGATTTGGAGCCGCGCCAGGCTACAGGGATGACAACGCGACGAGTCGGGATCGGCGTCCAATTGCTTTTCCATGCGACGCCGCAGGGCAGTGAGGAGAGCATTGTAGGCCAGGATGCCCGCTCCGCCCAGGTAGAGGTCCAGGCTCGCCAGGTCGAACTTGAGCCAGACCTGGGCCAGCCAGGTAGCCAGCAGAACGCCCAGACCCGCTATCCAGCGCAGACGGATGAGCCAGGCCTGGGTATGTCTGATCTCGGCCTGCATCAAGGTGATTGAAGGTTCCAGCTCTGAGTCAAAACAGTTTTCGATCAGCGGCTCCATAATTAAAGTTTTAGCATAATTCAACCAGATTGCAATTGGGTGATGGCCCATCGGGTCTGGATCAGTTTAACAGATGGGGGAGCGCCGACCGGGATTCGTCGGACGCTACCTGCGAGTGGAGGGCGACACCTTCAAGGTTGCCTCTGCAGGATTCCTCCCCAGGCAAGCGTGGTGAGATAAGGGCAATCGTCACGCCGCAGGTGTCAGGTGTGCAGGTTTTAAAGCTTGCTTTCAGCAAGGCGTAATGCCATCATACTTTGCGCTTGATGGGCTTGCCCGGCATTACGAGGCGTCGGCGCAGGCTCAGGCGGCGATTGCAATCACCGCATCATCGCCGGGCTTGCTCTCCCCGCTCCCATTCGGCTATCCAGCCGTTACCTGATTCAATTGTTAACGTTCATTATCCTGCGCCACAACGGCACAGCTCGCGGTGATTGAAATCATACCCTTTTAATCGGCGACGCCAGGGGCCTTCGCCCTGAACGGAGCGGTTACCCGGTTAATTGTTAACGTTCATCAATTTCGTCCAACCTTATCCAATGCCTTGGGGGACGGACCTGTTCTCATGGTTCCTCGCTTAAAACCTATGCCCCTGCCGCAGGTGTTGACTTCCTTTCCCCTTAAGGTACAATCCAAAAAGTGAAAGCATGGCGCAGGTTGGCCTGGGGAATGCTGGTTTTGAGCGCGGCAAATGTGCTGCGCGGCTGGCTGGCGCTGCAACTGGCGCCTGTCATGGGGGTCTACACAGCGCTACCCCTGTCCTGGGCTGGCGGCTGGTATCTGGGCTGGGGATTGGTGTGGGCCGGCCTGGGGCTGAGCGTTTTACGCCGACGCGCCCTGGCTCTGGTGTGTCCTGTCGCCTTCGCCTATCAACTGACGGCCTGGCTGGTACGGCTGGGCTACGATCGCTCGATCTATGCCCGCGCCTTGTGGGGCCGCGATGCTTTGCTCACGCTGCTCTTCCTGGGACTGTGTTTCATCGGGGTCCGGGCTGCGCGGCGCGAAAAACTGCTCGAACATTCTGATCCTATCCATTTGGAGGAGGTTGATGCATGAGTCAAACACCGCAGCGTTGGTCTTTAGATGGTCTGGTCCCTTTTCCTGGAACGCCTGAGTATGCGGCCTTTGAGGCCGACCTGGAACAGCGCCTGGTCGAATTTGAGGCTGCTCGCGCAGACCTGAAGCCCGATCTGACTTCAGAGGCCTTTGCCGCCCTGGTCCAGAAGTACGAGGCAATTTACGAGACTATGATGCGCCTGGTAGCCTTCGCCTATCTGCGCTTTGCTACCGATACCCGCGATCAGGAGGCTGTGGCTTTCCGCGCTCAGGTGGAGCAGCGTGCCGCCGAGGTGCAGAATCGCGTGCTGTTTTTCGACCTGTGGTGGAAGTTGCTGGACGATGAGGCTGCGGCGCGGCTGCTTCCGGCGACCGGCGATGCCCGTTATCACTTCGAGAGTTTGCGGCGCTTCAAACCCCATACGCTCAGCGAGGCCGAGGAACGCATCATCAACATTAAAAATGTGAACGGCCCCCAGGCCTTGAACACGCTGTATGACATCATCACCAGCGGGTTCAGCTACGAGTTGACAGTGAACGGCACGACTAAACGCATGACCCGCGGGGAGTTGATGAGTTACGCTTTCAATCCCGATCCGGCCTTGCGCGCAGCGGCTTATCAGGAGCTGTTCCGGCTGTTCGGGGCCAACGCACCGGCCCTGGCGCAGATTTACGCGGCCCGCGTGCGCGATTGGGGCGAGGAGAACGTCCGCTTGCGCGGTTTTGAGCGCCCCATCAGCCCGCGCAATCTGGAAAACAACATTCCCGATGCCGCGGTGGAAACGCTGTTGAGCGTGGTACGCCAGAATGTAGGCCTGTTCCAGCGCTACTTCCAGCTCAAGGCCCGGCTGTTGGGCATGGAGCGCCTGCGCCGTTACGACATCTACGCGCCTTTGAGCGATGTGGAAAAGACTTACGCCTACGATGAGGCGCTGCGGCTGGTGGACAAAAGCTACCGCGCTTTTTCGCCCACGCTGGCCGACCTGGCGCGGCGCGTGGTGGATGAACAGCGCCTGGATGCCGAACCGCGTCCAGGTAAGCTGGATGGGGCCTTCTGCTACGGCGTCTATCCCGGCAGTACGCCCTGGGTGCTGGTCAACTACACCGGCCAGTTGCGCGAGGTCTCCACGCTGGCGCATGAGCTGGGGCACGCCGTGCACGCGCTCATGGCCGCCGATCATTCGCCCCTCACCTTCCACTCCGCCCTCCCTATGGCCGAAACGGCCTCGGTCTTTGGCGAGATGCTGTTGAGCGATAACCTGCTGAAGCAGGAAAGCGATCCTCAGGTCCGCCGGAGCCTGCTGGCCAGCATCCTCGACGAGGCCTATGCCACCATCGTACGCCAGGCCTACTTCGTCCACTTTGAACAACTGGCCCATCAGATGCTCCGGGAGGGGGCGACGCCCGATCAACTGAACGCGCGCTATCTGGAGACGCTGCAAGAACAGTTTGGCTCGGCGGTAGAGCTGAGCGATGAGTTCCGTCTGGAGTGGTTGGCGATCCCCCACATTTACCACACGCCTTTCTATTGCTACGCTTACGCTTTTGGGAATTTGCTGGTGTTGGCTCTGTACCGCCAGTATCGGGAATTGGGGCGGGCTTTCGAACCGACCTATCTGCGCATTCTGGCCCATGGCGGTTCGGCCAGCCCGGCGCAGATTGTGGGCGAGGCCGGCTTCGACATCACACAGGCCAGCTTCTGGCAGAGCGGTTTCGACCTGCTGGCGGAGTTCCTGGATGAGCTTGAACGCCTGGTGTAGGCGTTCTTGAGGTGCTGATCCCTTAGAGCAAAGTGAGGTTGAGGATGAATCCTGAAGACAAGGCCACTCTGAAGACAGCGCAGCAACGTTGGGAAGAGCAAAGTTATCGCAAACTGGTCAATCGTTTTCCGGAACGCAAGCCGGAGTTCAAAACCAGCTCCGGGACGGTGTTGCCGCCGATTTTGACCCCGGCAGATGTGGATGTGGACTATCTGCGCGATTTGGGCTTCCCCGGTGAGTATCCCTTTACGCGCGGCGTCCAACCCAGCATGTACCGCGGACGGTACTGGACCATGCGCCAGTATGCCGGCTACGCCACGGCGGAGGAGTCCAATGCCCGTTATCGCTATCTGCTGGAGCAGGGGCAGACCGGCCTTTCGGTAGCTTTCGACCTGCCTACCCAGCTTGGGTATGACGCCGATGACGATATGGCCATCGGCGAGGTCGGCAAGGTGGGTGTTTCGATCAGTTGTCTGGACGATATGCGCACCCTTTTCCGCGGCATTCCCCTGGACAAGGTGAGCACGTCCATGACCATCAACGCGCCGGCAGCGATTCTCCTGGCCATGTACATCGCCGTAGGGAAGGAGCAGGGGGTCAGTCCCGATAAGCTGCGCGGAACGATCCAGAATGACGTGCTCAAGGAGTACGTGGCACGCGGGACTTACATCTTCCCGCCGCGCCCCTCCATGCGCCTCATCACCGATATTTTCCGCTACTGCGCGCAGGCGGTGCCCAACTGGAACACCATCAGCATCAGCGGCTATCACATCCGCGAAGCGGGCAGCACGGCGGCGCAGGAGATCGCTTTCACCCTGGCCAACGGCATCGCCTACGTCCAGGCGGCGATTGATGCTGGCCTGGATGTAGACACCTTCGCGCCCAACCTCTCGTTCTTCTTCAACGCGCACAACAACTTCCTGGAGGAAATCGCCAAGTTCCGCGCGGCGCGGCGCATGTGGGCGCGCATCATGCGCGAGCGCTTCGGCGCGAAGAACCCCAAGTCCTGGATGCTGCGCTTCCACACCCAGACCGCCGGCTCGACCCTGACCGCGCAGCAGCCCATGAACAACATCATCCGCGTGACCCTGCAGGCCCTGGCCGCTGTGTTGGGCGGGACCCAATCCCTGCACACCAACTCCATGGATGAGGCGCTCTGGCTGCCGACTGAGGACAGCGTGCGGGTGGCGCTGCGGACCCAGCAGATCATCGCCTACGAATCCGGCGTCGCCGACGTAGTGGACCCGCTGGCTGGCGCCTACCTCATCGAACACCTGACGAATGACCTGGAGGAGAAAGCCAACGCCTACATCAAGACCATTGACGAGATGGGCGGCGCTCTGGCGGCCATCGAGGCGGGCTACATCCAGGCGGAAATCGCCGACGCAGCCTATCGCACACAACAGGCCATCGAGCGGGGCGAACAGATCATCGTCGGGGTGAACGAGTTCACGGTCGAGGAGGAAACCATCCCGCTCAAGCGGCTCAAGGTGGATCCGGCTATCGAGGAGCAGCAGCGCGCGCACCTGGCCCAGATCCGGCGCGAACGCGACCAGGAGCGCACCTCGGCCATCCTCGCGCGCATCGAAGCCGCGGCCCGGCAGCCCGATGTTCCGCTCATGCCGCTCTTCATCGAAGCGGTTGAAGCCTCGGCTACCCTGGGCGAAATCTGTGGCGTTCTGCGGCAGGTGTGGGGCGAATATCAGCCTAAAGTGATTGTGTAATTCCTCGGCGCAGGGGCAAAGTCACCCCTGCGCCGCTTTGTCGCCTGGAAAAGTGAGGAGCGCAGCGTGCCGTTTACCACGTATCGCAACGATAAGAAATACGGTTTTTGTCCGGGCTGTAGCCACGGTCTGGTGCTTAACGCGCTGGATAAGGCCCTGGTGCAGATGCAATGGGACCCGGCCAGCATCGTCCTGGTCACCGATATTGGCTGCGTGGGGCTTTCGGACCAGTATTTCAACACCAGCGGCTTTCACGGCCTGCATGGCCGGAGCATCACCTACGCCAGTGGCATCAAGCTGGCCAACCCGGATCTGCACGTCATCGTCCTGATCGGGGATGGCGGTTGCGGCATTGGCGGGGCGCATTTGCTCAATGCGGCCCGGCGCAACCTGGATCTGACCGTCCTGGTCTTCAACAACTTCAATTTTGGGATGACCGGGGGACAGCACAGCGTGAGCACGCCGACAGCCGGGATTACCGCCACAACCCCCTGGGGGAATGTGGAGCGCCCCCTGGACATTGCCCAAACCGTCGCCATCAACGGGGCGACGTATGTCTGGCGCGGGACCGCGTATGATGCGGACCTGGCCGGGCGCATTGCGGAGGCGCTGGCCCATCCTGGCTTCGCTGTGCTGGACATCTGGGAAATGTGTGTGGCCTACTATGCCGCGACCAACCACTTCACCCCCAAAATGCTGCGCGCGGCCATGGACGAGTGGAGCTTCCAGGCCGGGACCTTGCCGGTCCCGCAGCGCGAGGAATACGGGGCCGCGTTGCGCGCCAGCTATGCCCCGCAGCGCGGAAAGCCCGCGGCGGTCCCGCAGCCCATCCCGCTGGTGACGCCCGCCGCCCTCGATCGTCGGTACACACTGGTGGTGGCTGGATCGGCGGGGAGCAAGGTGCGGACCGCGGCGCGGCTGGTGGGGGTGGCGGCGACGGCTGCCGGCCTGTGGGCCACACAGCGCGACGATTACCCCGTCACCGTGCGCTCTGGCCACAGTGTGAGCGAAATCGTCCTGGCGCCGGAGCCGGTGCTCTACACCGGCGTCAGCGTGCCCGATGCGCTTTTTATCTTTTCGGCGGATGGCTACGCCCGTGCCGCCCGCTACCTGCCGAACCTGTCCCCTCAGGCGAGCGTCTTCGTCATTCCGGAATTCGCAACGGTGGAGACCCCGGCCCGGCGGGTTGTGCTCGACCCGGCGGCTTTGACGGTGCCGCGCGAACAACAGGCCATGGCTTTGCTGGTGGCGGGTCTCAAGACCCTCCAGCTTCTGCCGGAAGCCGCGCTGCTCCAGGCCGCGACGTGGCTCAATCCGCGCTACGCCGAGGCCAATCGCGCCGCCGTCCAGGTTGGCCTGGACTATGCCGACAGGTTATGACATCAACCGTTTATCTTGAATACACGCCGCGGCAAGGAGGCTACCGTGCCTGATCATCGTCCGCGTCCTGGTCAATTGGAATCGGTATTGCCCGAACTGGATGCTCAGACGCTGGCGGAAACGCTCGTGGCCATGGCCAATGCCGATGGTGGCACCATCTACATCGGCATTGATGAGCGAGGCGTCCCGACGGACGTGTATCCAGAACAGTTTGCCGAGGCTGCACGCCTGGCCGAGGACTCTTGTTTCCCACCGGTGAACGTAACCTGGCAGCAAATCGAAGCGCGCGGCGCTTTTGTGTTTATAGGCCGGGTGCAACGCAGCCTGGCCTTACACCGGCTGCGGGATGGGCGGGTGTTGGTGCGCACGGGCGCTGAAAACCGCCTGCTGAGCGAGGAGGAAGTCGAGGACCTGCTCGCTACGCACAGCACGATGGAGTATGAGGCGGAAGTCGTCCCAGGGGCAACGCGCGATGATCTTGATCCCGAGGTCCTGCGTGAATTTGTCGCCATCCTGGAGGAGCGCCAGGGTCGGCAATTGACGCGCCCGTTGGATGATTTCCTCAAAGAGATGGGCTGGCTCAGCCTGGATGGCCGGCCTACGGTCGCCGGCCTGCTGTTGTTCGGACGACATCCGCAGACCTTCATCCCGCGCAGCGGTCTGGTTTTTGTGCGCTTTGAGGGGATTACGCAGGTCCGGCACGAGGACGGCTCGCCGGGCTATGGCCGTCGGGTGGACCTGGAAGGCCCCCTGGCGCGCGTCATCGAAAATGCCTGGGAGATCCTCCAGCAGGAGCTGCGCGTTGGTGCGGTGGTGCGCGGCCTGGAGCGCCGTGAGCAGTGGCTCTATCCGCCTGCGGCTATCCGCGAAGCTCTGGTCAATGCCGTGGCGCACCGCGATTACCGCCTGCGCGGACGCTCCATCGAGGTACGCATGTTCAGCGACCGCCTGGAAATCGTCAGTCCGGGGAAACTGCCCGGCTTTGTCACCCTGGACAACATCGTGGAAGAGCATTTTTCGCGCAATCCGCGCATCGTCAAAGGCCTGTATGAGTGGGGCTTCATCGAAGAGCTGGGTCTGGGGGTGGACCTGATGATCCAGGAAATGGTGCGCGCCGGGCACAATCCGCCGCTCTTCAAAGAGACACCACACTCTTTCAGCGTGATTTTCATGCAGGCGCGGGAGCGCGTCCCGCTGGAGACCCCCCTGCTGGGCAACGAGCGCCAGGCGCGGGCCCTGGCTTACATCGCCGAGCATGGCCGCATCACCAACCGTGAATACCAGCAGCTCTGTCCGGGCGTCAGTCCCGAAACCCTGCGCCTGGACCTGGCGGACCTGGTGGAACAGGGCGTGCTGCTCAAAGTGGGCGATAAACGCGGTACCTACTACATCATGAAATAGGTAGGTAGACCCATGGCCTTGCTCTTGCCCCGAAAATTGCGCGATATCCGCGACGTTCTGGAGGCGCTTGATTTGCATGCCCTGGAGCGCGAGATAGAGCGCGAGGCGCACACACGCCTGGCGCTTGTCGGCCCGGTCAACAGCGGCAAGTCCACCCTCTTTAACCGTCTGCACGGCCAGGCCCTTTCGGAGGTGCGCGCCGTGCCCGGCACCACCCAGGGTGTTATCGAACATCCCCTGGGACCGTTCCTGCTGGTGGATACGCCGGGCTTTGGGGAAGTGTGGGGGACTGACCGGTCGGCCCTGGCCCTGGAGGCGGCCCGTCAGGCGGATGTGGTGCTCCTTGTCCTCGATGCTGCCGCCGGCGTGCGCCAGAGTGACTACGATCTTTTTGCCACCCTCAAGCGCCTGGGCAAACCGCTGATCGTGGTTCTGAATAAGGCGGACCTGGTGAAGAAGGACCTGCCCTGGGTTTTGGACAATGCCACACGCTTGCTGGGTGTGACTCCCATCCCCATCTCCGCCCAGACCGGGCTGGGCCTGGCAGACAGGCTTATGCCAGCCCTGTTGGAAGCTCAGCCGGCGCTGCACGTCGCTCTGGCGCGGGCCATGCCAGCCCAGCGCCGACGTCTGGTCGAACGCATCATCCGCTCAACCGCCTTCACCAACGCCCTGATCGCCCTGCAACCCGTGCCCGGCCTGGACGTGCCCCTGCTGGCCGCTTCGCAAACGCGCATGGTGTTGCGCATTGCCGCGGCCTATGGCCAGCGGATGGACGCTTCTCACGCCGGCGAATTCATCGCCTCGGTTGCCGGCACCCTGCTCGTGCGCTTTGGAGGCGCGGAACTGGCCAAACTCGTGCCCGTCCTGGGTTGGCTGGTTTCGGCCAGCGTGGTTGCTGCTGGCACCTGGGCGCTGGGGATGGCCGCCGTGCGCTATTTCGAAGCTCCGCCAGACCTGACCCTGCCGGATGTGAAGACCCTCTATCGGCAGCTCCGCCGCCAGGCCTGGCCCAGGCTGCGCCGGGCACCGGAACCGCCGGTGAGCCCGCTGCCTGGCCCTGACGAGGACCGCGCGGCGGACCAGGCCAGTTTATAGCATGGGATTCATCTCCTATCCGAAAGAGACGCTGCAGGACAGGCTCTCCGGCTGATTCACCCCAATAGACCTCTGTGCCTTTGGGTGAGATGAAAAAACCAACCTGTACTCGCCCCCCTGCTTTGGGGCCGTACCCTTTCGGCGCCATTTTCGGTGATTGATGAACGTTATCCCAAAGAGACAGCAGGACAGGATTTACTTTTTCGGTCGTCTTCCTCCTCTTACCCCCCCAACCCCGCTTTCCCCTTTCAAGGGGGGAGCGGGGGCTTTAAAGATGGGTTTTGCCGGCGGTTTCGCCGCCCGCAAAACCCATGCTAGTCCCCTCCCCTCTCCGAAATTGGAAGAGGAGAGGGGGGAAGGAGGTGAGGTAGGTACTTTTTAACGTCAGGGTTGCTCCTGGGCTTTGGCGCAGGAGCAACCCCGTTCTACACGCTTACGTGTACGCGCCCTACGGCAAGCGCGTGCTGAGATCGAACATCTGCTCCAGGAAAGCGTGCCGCTCGCGCTCCGTCATGGGCCGTGGACGGCCATACTCTTCGTTCATGATGGTGCGCAACTCGATGCTCACCAACTGGTTGTTGTAGAAAACCAAACGATTCACGAACCCCTGGCGCGTCGGCTCACTCCACATCTGGTCAAAGAACAGGTTGCCCAGCCCGTAGTGGATGAACGTATCTCCGTAAAATTCCATCGTCTGCGGCTGATGCGCCTGACTGCCCTGGACATACACCGGCCCTAAATCCGCGAAGGTGCGGAAGTCCACGATCTGCTGATAGTAGGGCAGGGGCTCGTATGTTTCGTAATACTGCAGGGTCAGAATCACATTGTACCCCTCGGCTTTCAGATTGGCGATGGTCTCCTGCAGGTAGGCGATGTCATTGGGATCGAGGCCCTGATGGTCGTAATAGCGACAAGAGAACACGCCGGGCAGCTCACTGGTCGCCCAGTCGTAGGGATTGTCAATCGTATTGCAGCCGATGAAGGCGATTTTGTTGCCGTTCACCTCAAACCGGGCGGGCTGGCGCGCGTCGGTGTAATTTTCTCCGCCGCCAAACCATTGCCATCCGCGTTCGCGGTACATTTCCAGCGTCCGGCGCAGCGGATCAAGGCCGCGGTCCACCAGATGGTTCCCGGTCAGCTCGATCACGTCCGTGCCAACCTCCTCCAACAGGGCGATGTACTTATCGTTGGAGCAGAAGCTCATGGTCCCTGAGGGTTCCGGGGTACAGTCCTCGCGGAAAGAAACCTCGTTGCTGATGTGCGTGATGTCGGCACTGCGCAGCCACTCGCCGATGTCGCGGGCCGGGTAGGTGACGCCGGCGCGCTCCATCAGGCTGGCCGTGCCGCGGCACATCGCCGTCACCCCGGTCATGGCCACGACCGTCATGCGCCCCTCATCGCGGTTGGTGATCTGCAGCTTCTGCTCCTGCAGGCGCACCAGCGCATCGGGGCGGGTGATGCTCAACAGGCCCAGAGAGAGCCGGAGCGGATAATCCGCGGACAATCCCTTTTCCAGGGGATTGAAACCGTCTAGCCGCAGCACCTTCCAGCGAGGCGTCAGCACATCGAAGGGGAGCAGGGCCCAGGCGTTCAGCTCCTGCGCACGATCCAGCAGCTCCGCCGCCGGATAGGCGAACACATTCGGCCCCGGAGCGCCCCACCAGGCGCTCAGCACCCGGTAATCCGTATCCGCCACCACCAGCGGATGCCCGGCCAGCGTGCCGGTCGGTTCGTCGCGCCAGGTCGCCTGCACATCAGCGAAGCTGGCCTCGTCCTCCAGCGTGAAGAAGGGGGCCGCGAGCACATACAGCCATTCCCCGGCAGCCAGCGGCGCCTGAGCATTGGGCACCAGCAGCACATCCGCCAGCGCGTCCCCCTTCCAGACCAGGATATCCGGCACCTGGTCCACAAAGGCCTGGAAGGCCGCGCACGCCCCGGCCTCGACCGTATCCGCGCAGCCCGCGCTCACGGGCCAGGCCGGTGTCGGCGTCCAGGTAGGCACCGGCGTGGCGGTCGGACGGGGGGTCCGCGTCGGCTGCGGCGGTACTGCCGTCGCTGTCTCTCCCGGCGTGGCGGGCGCCGCGCCGGTACTGCAGGCGCTCAGAAACACCAGTAAAATCATCAGGACGGCAAGTCCCGGCACTATCTTTGACCAACGCATGTTTTGTCTACCTCCATCTTTGCTTGAAATATTTCAGCTCAAAAAATCAGGACAGGCTCTTCAGCCTGTCCCTGACGGCTCCCGATGTCGGCCGTTCTCACTTACGACCTTACGTATTCCCGCTGCCAGCGCTCCCAGAAGGCGGCCCGGAATTCGGCAAAGCGCCCCTCCAGGATGGCCGTGCGGATCGCCTGAATCAACGTTAGCATGGTGTGCAGGTTGTGGATGGTGAGCAGCGTCGCCCCCAGAATTTCGCCCGCCACCATCAAGTGGCGGATGTAAGCCCGGCTGAAGTGCGTGCAGGCGTAGCAGGTGCAGGTCTCGTCAATCGGCGCCGGGTCCTCGGCGTAACGCGCGTTGCGCATATTGCGCCGCCCCGTCAAAAGCAGCGCCTGTCCGTTGCGCGCCACGCGCGTCGGCAGGACGCAATCGAAGATATCCACCCCGCGCGCCACCCCTTCGACCAGGTCCTCTGGCGTGCCCACGCCCATCAGATAGCGTGGCTTGTGCGTCGGCAGCATCGGCATCGTCACATCCAGCGTGCGCAGCATCTCTTCCTTGGTTTCGCCCACCGAAAGCCCACCGATGGCGTAACCGGGAAAGTCCAGCGGCAGGAGCGCGGCCACGCTGCGCTCGCGCAGGTCGGGGTAGATGCCGCCCTGCACAATCCCGAACTGCGCCTGATCCGCGCGGGTGTGGGCAGCCCGGCAGCGTTCCGCCCAGGCATGCGTCCGGCGCAGGGCCACCTCCAGATAATTGCGATCCGTCGGTGGGGCGCACTCATCCAGCACCATCGCAATATCCGACCCCAGGTTTTCCTGAATCTGCACCACTTTTTCCGGCGTAAAGCGATGGAGCGACCCGTCAATGTGGGAGCGAAAGGTCACGCCCTCGTCATCCACCTTGCGCAGCGTCGAGCCGCGCGCCCCGCCCGCCAGGCTGAAGACCTGAAAGCCCCCCGAATCGGTGAGGATGGGGCCATCCCAGCCCATAAAAGTGTGCAGGCCACCCAGGCGGGCAATCCGCTCATCCCCAGGACGCAGGTAAAGGTGATAAGTGTTGGCCAGCACCAGCACGGCCCCGACCTCGTGCAACTGTGCCGGCGTCATCGCTTTAACCGAGCCCTGGGTGCCGACCGGAGCGTAGATGGGGGTCGGCAGGGGGCCGTGCGCTGTGTGAAACACCCCGGCCCGCGCTGCGCCGTCTGTAGCTATCAGTTCGAAGGTGAACCTTTCGGGCATCAGTTCAGCCTCTGCAGGAAGTGGGCTAACGCGGCCAGGCCCTTTTCGATCGTGGCGCGGCTCGTGGCGTAAGAGAAGCGGATGCATTCCGGCGCGCCAAAAGCCGAGCCGGGAACAGCGACGACATGCTCCTCCTCCAGCAGGCGCGCGCAGAAGGTATCGCCATCCAGGCCGGTCGCGGCTACCGAAGGGAAAGCGTAGAAAGCCCCCTGGGGATAAGGGCAGGGCAGACCCAGGGCCTGCAGTCCGGCGTACATGGCATCCCGCCGGGCCTCAAACTCGGTGCGCATCACTGCCAGCGCATCCTGCGGCCCTTCCAGCGCGGCGATGGCGCCGTACTGGGCGAAGGTCGTCGCACCCGACGTGGTATGCGACTGAATGTCTATCGCGGCTTTAATCACATGGCGCGGGCCGGCGGCGTAGCCCAGGCGCCAGCCCGTAGCCGCATAGGCCTTGCTGAAGCCGTTGCAGGTCAGGGTCAACTCGAAAATCTCCGGCCCCAGACTGCCGATGCTCACGTGCTCCAGCCCATCATAAATCAGCTTTTCGTACATCTCATCGGAAAGCACCGCCACCTGCTTTTCGACCAGGACCTCAGCCAGGGCCTGCAGTTCGGCGCGCGTGTAGACCGTCCCGGTGGGGTTGGAGGGCGAATTGAGGATGAGCAGCCTGGTGTTGGGCGTGATGGCCGCGCGCAACTGCTCTGGCGTGAGCTTGTAGTCATGGGCCGCGTCCGTCGGCAAAATCACCGGTTTGGCGCGCGCCAGTTTGGTGATTTCCGGATAGCTCACCCAATAGGGTGCGGGAATGAGCACCTCATCCCCCGGCCCGATGACGGCCAGCATCACATTCAAAATAGCCTGTTTACCGCCTGTGCTGATGATGACCTGATCCGGGGTGTAGGCGAGCGCGTTCTCCCGGCGGAGCTTTTCCGCCACCAGTTCGCGCAAGCGCGGCACGCCGCCAGCCGGGGCATAGCGGGTCTTACCCTCATCGAGGGCGCGCTTGGCGGCCTCGCGGATGTGCGCCGGCGTATCAAAATCCGGTTCCCCTACACTGAAATCGTACACCTTAACCCCCGACGCAGCCAGGGCCTTAGCCCGGGCGGCAATCGCCAGGGTGGTTGAAGGCGAAATCATCGCAGTCCTATCAGCCAGACGAATCATATACGCTCCTTTTCATGCCCGCGTGAGCTATGGACTTATTCAGCGCTATGGACTTATTCAGCGCTTCAATTATAATCTGAGCAGCATATTGTCAATGTCCCTTTGAGTTACTTTATAAGGAGGTTGTCCATGCGTACCCTGATCCGACAAGTCACGGCGATCACCCTGGACGCCGACGATCGCATCCTGGAAAACACCGACATCGCCCTGGAAGACCGACACATCCTTGCTATAGGAACCATCCCCTCCGACTTTGTGCCCGATGAGATCATAGACGGGCGCGAGATGGTGGCCCTGCCCGCTTTCTTCAATGCCCATACGCACGCCGCTATGACCCTGGAGCGCGGCTGGGCTGAGGACCTGGCCTTTGAGGACTGGCTGAACGAAAAAATCTGGGTGGCCGAATCGGCCCTGGAGGAGGAGGACATCTACTGGGGAGCCAGCCTGGCGGCAGCGGAGATGATCCGCGCCGGCATCGTGGGGTTTGCCGATCATTACTTCTGGGAAGATCACACCGCGCGGGTGGTGGAAGAGACCGGCATGAAAGCACTCCTGGCCTGGTGTCATTTCGGCATCGGGGATGAGCACGAGGTCGGCAACGCCAGCTTCGAGACCACCGTGCGCTTTGTTGAGCGCTGGCACAAAGCCGCCGAGGGGCGTATCCGCACGACTATGGGGCCGCATTCACCCTACATGACGCCCGACCCGGTCCTGCGGCGCTTCGTCGAGGAGGCGCATCGCCTGGGCGTTGGCGTGCATTTTCACCTCAGCGAGTCCGATGAGCAGGTGCAGGGCTCCCTTGAGCGGTACGGTAAAACTCCGGTAGCGCACGTGGCCGATCTGGGCCTGTTCGACCTGCCCGAACCCACCCTGGTGGCCCACTGCAACAGCGTCTTCGAGGCGGATATGGAGCTGTTGGCGAGCAAGGGCGTTTACGTGGCGCACACCGCCAAGACTTACGGCAAACTGGCGCTGAACATGCCCCCCATCATGCGTATGTTGGACCACGGGGTCCGCGTGGTCCTGGGCACCGATGGGCCGGCCTCCAACAGCGACCTGAACCTGCTGGAGGTGATGCGCATCGTCGGGGTCTACCAGAAGATGGCGCACTCCGACCCGCAGGCCATGCCCCGGACGCAGCTCCTGCGCCTGGCGACCCAGGCCCCGGCGGCGGCGCTCGGCTTCCCCGCAAGCGGCGTGCTCGCTCCTGGCCGACCGGCGGACCTGCTGCTGTTCGATACCACCGCCCCGCACTGGATTCCGCGTCACGATGTGACCGCGGGTATCGTCTACACCGCCCATCCGGGCGACATCGCTTACGTCTGGTGCGATGGGCGCTTGCTCTACCGCCAGGGAGAATTCCTCACCCTGGATATCGAGCGCGTGCGCTATGAGGCCGAAAAACGCGCCTTCCGTATGGTCAACAAGCCCATGCGTTCGCTGCGCGCCTATCGCGTTTAGTCATTCTCAATCAGGGAGGCTTTATGACATTTCCCGGTCGTGGCAAAGTAGCTCTGGTGCGCACCACTCCCGAAACCGTGCTGGACGATTACGCGCGGCTGTTGGATCTGGTGGACTTTACGCGGGTACTGCCCAAAACCGACCCTACGCTGCTTAAAATCAACATCTCCTGGCAGACCTGGTATCCCGCCTGTTCCACCACCCCCTGGCAACTGGAGGGCGTCATCCGCCCCCTGCAGGCTGCCGGCTATTCCCTGCTCGGCGTTCACAACGACACGGTCGTGGTGGATACCGGCGATGGTGAGGTGAACAACAAGCAGCGCTACGTCACCGATAAGTACGGCGTTCCCTGTGCTTACGTCTACAAGCCCGAAGTCAAGTGGATCCCCTTCACACCCAAACGGCGCATGTTGGTGTTGGATAAAATCTACCCCGAAGGCCTGCGTATCCCCGATATTCTGCCGGGCCGCTCCATTGTGCAACTGCCGACGGTGAAGACGCACGTGTTTACCACCATCACCGGCGCGATGAAGAACGCCTTTGGCGGCCTGCTCAGCCGCCATCGGCACTGGACGCACAGTGTGATTCACGAGACGCTGGTGGATTTGCTGGCGATTCAGCAGGAAATCCATCCCGGCATCCTGGCGGTGATGGATGGCACCTTTGCTGGCGATGGGCCGGGGCCGCGCGCCATGCGCTGGCATGAGAAGAACGTCATCCTGGCCTCGGCGGATCAGGTGGCGATTGACGCGACTTCCGCGCTGCTCCAGGGCTTCGATCCCATGCGCATTCCCTTCATCCGCATCGCGCATGAACTGGGGTTGGGGGTCGGCAATCCGCGCGAGATCGAATTCGTCGGCGATGTGGATGTGGCGCATGAGCGTTGGGGCTTTGTCCAGGAGGAGACCTTCGCCAGCCGCGGGCAGAAGTGGATTTATCATGGCTCGCTCAAGCCCTTCGAGGCGCTGTTGTTGCGCTCGCCGCTGGTGCCCTGGTCCTACTTCGCCAGCAACTTCTATCACAACGCCTACTGGTATCCCGTGATCGGGCGTCGGCGCGTGCAGGCGGCTTTGGAAACGCCCTGGGGCCAGCTTTTCTCCCGCTATGGGGAAGAAGCCGGCCTGGGGGGCGCGGTTCTGCCGACGGTGGAGAAGCGGACGTTGGCGCAGGGATTGGGGGTGCTGGGGGCCTTAGGGCTGCTGGGGGCCGCTCTGGCCTGGATCGGTCGTCGGCAAAGATAGGTTCAGACATAACCCCGGTCAGGACCGCGCGTTGAACCGGCCCTGGCCGGGATGGCGCCCGGTCCGTCCTGCCGGAGCTGAGGGTGGACTATTGAGGCGCGTGCATTCCGGGAGCGCCGGCTGCTCCTGGACGGGTGCTTTTATCCTGCAGGACAAGGAGGGGCCGATGGAATTGCTACTGGTGGTGTTGCTGAGCTTTATCCCCATGCTGGTGTATGCGGGCATTCTCTGGTGGCTGGACCGCTACGAAAAAGAGCCATTCGGCTTGCTCCTGGCGGCTTTCCTGTGGGGATGTATTCCCGCGATCATTCTGGCGATTATCCTGGAGCTTATTCTGGACGTGCCCATCTCCATCATCAGCCCGGCGGGGATCGTTTATGACCTGCTGGGGTCGGCCCTGGGGGCGCCCTTTATCGAAGAGACGACCAAGGGGCTGGCTTTGTTGCTGTTGTTGCTGTTCTGGCGGCGCGAGCTGGATGGGACGTTGGACGGCATTCTGTACGGGGGCGTGGTGGGCTTTGGATTTGCCGCCGTGGAAAATGTGCTCTATCTGGGCAGTGCCTTCGACGAGGGGGGCGCGGGAGCAGCCCTGAGCCTGGCCGTGTTCCGCGCCGGCCTGTTCGGATTGAACCATGCCATGTACACCGGTTTCACCGGCCTGGGACTGGCCCTGGCGCTCGAAAGCAAGAAAAGCCCGCTGCGCTGGCTCTGGCCGATTCTGGGCTTCGCCGCGGGGATGGGGATGCACATGTTCCATAACGGCCTGGCCACCTTTATCAGCTATCTGGGCAGCAACGCCCCCATGCTGGTGCTGATTCTGGGGGATTGGGCCGGAGCCCTGGCGCTGGTCATCGTCATTGTGATTTCGCTGGGGCTGGAACGGCGACGGATACGCTCCTGGGGGGCGGTTTATGTGCACGATGGTTACATCACGCCGCAGGAAGTGGCCCTGCTCAGCTCCAGCTTCCGCCGTTGGGGTGCGGCCCTGCAGCTCCTGCTGCGGCTGGATTTCGCCGGCTGGCGGGCGCTGGGGCGCTATCTATGGGCGGCGACCGAGCTGGCCTATGCCTGGCACCGCGTCCAGCGCGGCGATCGCGTGAAGGTGGAGGACTTTACGCGCTATCACGAGCGGATGCTCGCGCACCGCGCTCAGGCGCTCGCGCACTTCACCCTGTAACGTCCGGCTGACCACCCGCGGACCAGCGCGCCGGTCCGCGGGCTGATGGATGGCTGGAGTGGAGCGGGTGTTTTCGCGCGCCAAGGCCGGTGACACTTGCCTGGTGACCGATCACTCCCATCTCACACACAGGATGGACGCCATGTTAGCCCGAATTAACAGTGCTGCCGTTATTGGTCTGGATGCGCAACCCATCGAGGTTGAGGTTGACGTGGGCATGGGCATGGCTTCTCTGACGATTGTGGGCCTGCCCGATGCCGCGGTGCGCGAGAGCGCCGAGCGGGTGCGTTCCGCCATCCGCAACAGTGGTTTTGGTTTTCCCGCCGCGCAACGCATCACCATTAATCTGGCCCCCGCGGACCTGCGCAAGGAAGGTCCGACTTACGATCTCCCCATCGCTTTGGGCATTCTCATGGCGAGCGGTCAGCTCCCCGCCGAGGCTCTGGAGGGGGCCTGGGTGCTGGGGGAACTGGCCCTCGATGGGACCCTGCGCCATGCCCGTGGCGCGCTGGCGATTGCGGACATGGCCCGCCATAGCCCGGCGCGTGCACTCTATCTCCCCGCCTGCGACGCCCCTGAGGCTGCGTTGCTGCCCAACGTGACCGTGTACCCGGTCAACAGCCTGAAAGAGCTGGTGCAGCACCTGCGCGGACGGGAAAGGCTGCCCCCTTACGCCAGGGAAATAGCTTTTACCCCGCAGGCCCGGCGACCCGCTGTGGATTTTGCCGAAATCCAGGGGCAGGAACATGCCAAACGGGCTTTGGAGATTGCGGCCGCAGGTGGCCATAACCTGCTGATGTTGGGGCCGCCCGGCGCGGGCAAAACCCTGATGGCCCGCGCCCTGCCCGGTATCCTGCCCCTGCTCACGCTGGAGGAGGCGCTGGAGGTCACGCGCATCTATAGTGTGGCGGACGCGCTGCCCCCCGCTACGCCCTTGATGGCCGAGCGGCCCTTCCGCGCGCCGCATCATACCACCAGCAGCGCCGGCCTGATCGGCGGGGGGCATTGGCCTCGTCCGGGGGAAATCAGCCTGGCGCATCGCGGCGTGCTGTTCCTGGATGAGCTGCCTGAGTTTAGCGGGAAGGTGCTGGAGATGCTGCGCCAGCCAATGGAGGATAAAGTGGTCACCATCAGCCGCGCGCAGGGCAGCCTGACGTTCCCCGCCAATTTTATGTTGATTGCCGCCATGAATCCCTGTCCTTGCGGCTATTACGGCGATCCGGAACGGGCCTGCACCTGTCCCATGAGCCTGATTCAGCGCTATCGCAAGCGTATTTCCGGCCCCTTGCTGGACCGGATTGACCTGCACATCGAGGTGCCGCGCGTGCCGTATGAGAAGCTCAGCCGCACGACGCCCGGCGAGCCTTCGGAGGTAATCCGCGCCCGCGTCGAGGCCGCCCGGCAGCGGCAGCGCGAACGGCTGCAGGGCACAGGGGCCCTGGCCAACGCGGATATGGGGCCAGCGGAGGTCCGGCGTTTTTGCGCCCTGAGCCGGGAGGGACAGGACCTGATGCGGGCGGCTATGCGCCAGATGCAATTGAGCGCGCGCGGCTATCATCGCGTGCTCAAGGTGGCCCGCACCATCGCCGACCTGGACAACAGCGCCGATATCCGCCCGCAGCATCTGGCCGAGGCTTTGCAATACCGCAACCGCACGCTAGAATTGTAGCGGACCGGGCTGGCTTGGGGACTGACCCGGCGCTTGGGAAAGAGAGGAGGAGGATGTTTATCGTGCAAACGCTTCATCCAGAACGCTATCAGGGTGCCCGCAGGCGTTATCCTTATTTTGAAGGCTGGTATTACAAGCTGGTAGATGCCACCGAACAACACCGTCTGGCTGTCATCCCCGGCATCTACAAAGGGCCGACGCCGCGGGCGACACACGCTTTCGTGCAGGTGCTGGACGGGGGAAGCGGGCGGGTGGACTATGTCCGTTACCCGGCGGAGGTTTTCCAGGCCGCCCCGGATGATTTTGACGTGCGCATCGGTCCCAACCGCTTCCGGGTGGATCGAATTGAGCTGCAGATGGAGGGGCTGCGGGGCCGCCTCACTTTCGAGGGCGTGACGCCCTGGCCGGTGCGCCTTCATGCGCCGGGGGTGATGGGCTGGTACGCCTGGGTCCCCTTCATGGAGTGTTATCACGGCGTCCTCAGCCTCGACCATGGCCTCCGGGGGACGCTGGAGATCGGCGGGATGCCGGTAGATTTCACCGGCGGGCGCGGCTATACTGAAAAGGATTGGGGCCGACGCTTCCCCGCCGCCTGGGTCTGGTTTCAGAGCAATCATTTTGACACGCCGGGGACCAGCCTCACCGCTTCGGTGGCGCTGATACCCTGGCTGCGCTCCACGTTCCGTGGCTTTATCGTCGGCCTCTGGCATGGGGGAACGCTTTATCGGTTTACCACCTACGCCGGAGCGGTCATCGAACGTCTGGCCATCGGCGATGAGGAGATGGAGTGGGTGCTCCGCAGCCCCGATCATCGCCTGGAGCTGCGTCTGCAGCGGGCCGATACGGCCATCCTCTACGCGCCCGACCTGAACGATATGACCGGGCGGGTGGCGGAGACGATGCGCTCCACGGTGTGGGTACGCCTGACCAGGTTGGACCGACCTGAGCGTCCGATTCTGGAAGGGATGGCCCGAAACGCGGGACTGGAGATCGTTGGTGACCTGGCACGACTCCTGACAACCAAAGGGAGAAATGAAGCATGAGCACAAATCGGAGCGCTTTGGGGTTACTTTTCGTTTTCGTTTTCGTTGATGTGTTGGGCTTCAGCCTGATTTTGCCGCTGTTGCCCTACTACGCCGCTACTTTCGGCGCGACGGCGGAGGTGGTGGGGTTGTTATTAGGGGTCAACGCGCTCACCCAATTGTTAGGCGCGCCCACCCTGGGCCGGCTTTCGGACCGTTGGGGGCGCAAACCGCTCTTGCTGGTGAGCCTGGCCGGCACCGTAATCGCTTTTGTGATGCTGGGGCTGGCCCGTTCGCTGGCGATGCTTTTCATCAGCCGGGTCGTGGATGGCTTGCTGGGCGGGAATATTTCCCTGGCCCAGGCCTACATCAGCGACGTGACCGAGGGCAAGGAGCGTACCAAAAGTTTCGGCCTCATCGGGGCGTCCTTCGGCCTGGGCTTCATCATCGGCCCGGCCCTGGGGGGGACGCTGGCGGCCGGGGGCAATTACGGGCTACCCGCACTGGTAGCGGCGGGCCTATCGTTCCTGAACCTGGCCGGGGTGCTGCTATGGTTGCCGGAATCTCTGCCGCCGGAGGAGCGGGAACGGCGCAAGACAGAGCCGCGCGCGGCGTTCTCCCTGGCCCTGCTGGTGGAGGCGCTGGGGCTGCCCTGTGTTGGTCCGCTATTGCAAGCTCAGTTCTTCTACAGCCTGGCCTTCACGATTTTTGAAACGGTCTTTTCCCTTTTTGCC
>DAOTZR010000080.1:0-9647 GCA_034434315.1 Anaerolineae bacterium | reverse complement strand
CCTGGTTTGGGCCTATAATGTGCTACAAGCCCAATTTTGACGCAACCAGGAGATTCTTGCCACCCATGTCCGAACTCACGTCCGAAGCTCAGAAAATCCCTATTGACTTCAGGCCTTTATGGTGCTAAGATATTAGATATAATATCCAATTTAGTTCAGGGGGCGCCATGCTCAATCACAAACAACTCCGGCATGTAGTGACCGAACGCATTCGTCAGGCCATTCTGGAAGGCCAGATCAAACCCGGTGAGTGGTTGCGACAGGAACGGCTGGCCCAGGAGTTGGGCGTGAGCCAGATGCCGATTCGCGAGGCCCTTAAGGAACTGGCCGCGGAAGGTCTGGTGGAACACGTGCCGTATCGCGGTGTGCGCGTTGTGGAATTTTCCCTGGATGATGTAGAGGACCTGTACGCCTTGCGCTGTTTTTTGGAGGCGCGCGTGGCCCGCATCGCGGCTGAACGTATTAGTTCCGCCGAATTGCAGGCCCTGCGCGTTCTGCTCGAACAAATGCGTGAACACCTGGCTGATGAAGATCTCCCCATTTACCGCGATTTAAATCGCCAGTTTCACCAGATTATCGCCGAGGCCAGTGGCAGGCGCTACCTGATTCGCACCTTGCAACAGTTGTGGGAAAACTTTCCCAACATGCTCTGGGGGAATTTTCCCCAGACCGCGCGGACCTCATCTCCGGAACGTACGCCTCAGGACATTGCTCAGCATGAAGCGGTGCTGGCTGCCCTGGAGCGCCATGACCCTGAGGCCGCGGAGCGTTTGATGCGCGAACACATCGAATCAGCGGGACAGGACCTGGCTACGCGCGTCCGTCACGGTTCTTGAGCGGCAACGCTGTGCCCACGTCGCATCCCGCCTGGATCTCCGGTGTCTAGAGGGATGCTCATGAATTGATGTTGACATCCTTTCCAAACCAGGCCTATCAGGAGGTGGAACGGGAAAAGACGAATTTTAATCAGGCCATGAGAAGCAGGTTATCAACACCTTTCATTTTATTTGCAGGAGGAGACGATGAAATCAGTACAGGTCCGCACGTTGTTTGTTCTGTTCCTGGTTGTGGCAGTCCTGCTGGGTGGATGTAAGCCCACGGCAACGCCCACTCCCACTCAGGAGCCCTCAACTCCCAAGCCAGAAGTAACGCCTACGCTCGCACCGACCACGGTACCTGTGGACGAAAAGAAGGGCGGCACAGTGATCATCGGTACGTCGCAGGAACCGGGCACGTTAAACCCTCTCCTTTCTTCGGCTGATATTGACGATGCCATCTCATCGCTAACGGTCGAGGGCCTGGTTGGCATTGACGCCGAAGGGAACTTTATCCCGGTGCTGGCTCAGGAACTTCCCACAATTTCAGAAGATGGCTTGCAGATTACGTACAAACTGCTGCAAGGTGTCAAATTCTCCAATGGCGACCCCTTCACCTGCGCGGATGTGGAAAACACCTGGAAGGCGGTCATGTCGGACTTATCCGGGGTCAGTACGGCGGGCTATAAGGACATTGAGTCCATCGAGTGCCCGGACGACTACACCGTCGTCGTGAACATGTACGATGTCTATTCGTCCTATCTGCGCCTGTTCTCCTTCATCATCCCACGGGCTGCAGGGGACTTTGCCCAGCTTGATCAGTGGGAATTTAACCGCGCCCCTATTGGCACCGGCCCCTGGGTGGTCAAAGAATGGGTGGCCGGGGATCACATCACCTTTGTCCCCAACCCCTATTATCGCGAGAAGGGTAAACCCTATCTGGATAGCGTCATCGTCAAGATTCTGCCCAGCCGGGACGTGGGGGTGCAATTGTTGAGCACCGGCGAAATTCACGCGCTCTGGTACATGACGCCCGGCGATTTCCCCGCTCTGGATGCTGTAAAGGATAAGGGCGTGACCTACACTACATTACGCGATGGCGCTGTCCAGCTCCTGGTGCTCAATCTGGCCGACCCTGCCATTGACGCTCCGGCCAGTGCGGCTGAACATCCTCATCCCATTCTAGGAGACCTGCGGGTGCGGCAGGCGATTCAGTACGGCATTGACAAGTTGCTCATTGTGGATGCCCTGTACAATGGCAATGTCGAGCCAGGGACGGGCATTCTGTACATGGGCCAGTATGCCTGCAACGAGCCGGTGAGCGAGTACAACCCCGACAAAGCCCGCGCTTTGCTGGAGGAGGCCGGCTGGAAGGTCGGAGCCGATGGCATCCGCGAAAAAGAGGGCATGCGCCTGAGCCTGAAGATTCAAACTACCGCGGGTAACAAGCTACGCGAGGACCTTGAGCAGGTCCTGGTGGAAATGATGAAAGAAATCGGGGTCGAGTTGCGCATCGAAAACGTGCCCTCGGATGTCCTGTTTGCCAGCTGGGAAGAAAACGGCTTCCGCAAACACGGGAACTTTGACATCCTCATGTACACCACCGGCCCTCTACCCTTCTCGCCGGACAATCATCTCTACTCCAACTATCACAGCGATCGTATCCCCACGGCCGAGAATGGTGGGTCGGGTAACAACTTCTCCCGCTACAGCAATCCCGACGTGGACACCTGGATTGACGATGCCTACTCCAGCACCGACGAAGCGCAACGGAAGGAGCTGTTCTGCAAGGTCGTCCGTCAAGTCAACCAGGACCTGCCGCGCATTTTCCTGCACGAAGATCCCCTGGTTGTGCCCTATCGGGCCGAGCTGCAGAACTTCTACGTCTCACCTGGCGCGTCCTACTTCACCTATAATTCCCAGGATTGGTGGTTGAAGAAGTAAAAGTAGCCGTTCGGCCCCTCACGGCGGGTGGGGGGCCGAACCCCCCTTCTGCGCGCATCCTGACGTAAATGTTGGGACATTATCGGGGTGGATAAGGACCCTATTTCTGAGGTGCAATCATGACGCAATACATCATCAGGCGTTTGTTTCAATCCGCGCTGTTGCTTTTAATTTTAAGTGCCATGTTTTTTATGTTGATTAGCGCCGTACCGGGTGGGTTGCTCTCCGCCTATGCCGAAAATCCCGATATGACCCCGGAAGACCTGGCGCGCCTCCGTGCCAAATACGGGCTGGACGACCCCGTCATTGTGCGCTACGGCAAATGGCTGTTAAATATGGCTCGCGGCGACTTTGGTACCTCCTTCACCTCTAAACGCCCGGTCCTGGTGGAAATTCGCGACCGCCTGCCCAACACCCTGCTGCTCTCGGGCGTATCTTTAATGGTCACCCTGCTCATCGCCATCCCTTTGGGCATTCTTTCGGCCATTAAACAGTATTCCCTGTTTGACCAGATTGCTACGACCCTGACCTTCGCCGGGCAATCTTTGCCCGTATTTTGGTTTGGTCTGCTCTTGATCATCGTCTTTCACGTCAAACTGGGCTGGCTACCCGGATCGGGTATGGCCACGCTGGGACAACCCTTTTCGCTCACGGATCGCATCCGGCATCTTATTCTGCCGGTGACCATGCTGGCCCTGGTGATGGCGGCGGGCTACATGCGCTACATGCGTTCGGCCATGCTGGAAGTGATCAACCAGGACTACATCCGCACGGCGCGGGCCAAAGGCCAGGTGGAGCGCATCATCATCCTTAAGCACGCCTTGCGCAACGCCCTCATCCCTCTGGTAACCCTGGTCGCCCTGGATATCCCCTTCCTGTTTAGCGGGGCGCTGTTTACAGAACGCATTTTTGCCTGGCCGGGCATGGGCCGCCTGTATTACGACGCAGCGATGAAAACTGACTATCCCCTGCTCATGGCCTTGCTGATGATTGTGGCCGCCTTGATTGTCCTTTCCAATCTCCTCGCCGATGTGTTGTACGCCTACCTCGATCCGCGCATTACCTACTCCTAAGGAGGCCTGACGATGCTTGATGTGCAAACTGACCAGGAGATTTTGCAACAACTGAGCGCACGGGAGAACGAAGCCCTGGCTCCCCAGCAATCCCTCACCGTGTTTTTCTGGCGCCGTTTTCGTAGACATCGCATGGCCATGCTGGGACTCATCGTGATGGCGATCATGATCCTGTTAACCGTCGCTGCTCCCATTACTGCCCGCTATGACCCCAACAAGCAAGACCTGCGCAACCGCTTTGCCCCGCCTTCCTGGGAGCATTGGATGGGCACCGACCAGCTTGGGCGGGATTTCTGGGCCCGTGTGATTTACGGCGGGCGCATCTCCCTGGCCGTAGGCCTGCTGACCATGCTCGTGTCTACCGCCATCGGCTCGGTTGTCGGCCTGGTAGCAGGCTTTTATGGCGGCTGGGTAGATGTCGTGTTGATGCGGATCACGGACGTTTTCCTGTCCTTGCCTACCCTGTTTGTCCTTCTGTTAATGACCACTCTGTTACGGGCCTCCCGTTCCCCTCTGGTCCAGCCCGGCTCCTTCTGGCCTATCGCCTTCATCATTGGGGCGCTCTCCTGGATGAGCGTGGCGCGTCTGGTGCGCGCTTCCACCCTGGAAATCCGCGAACGCGATTTCGTGGCGGCTTCGCGGGCCCTGGGCGCTTCGGATTTTCGCCTGCTCTTCCAGCACATTCTGCCCAACGTCGCCTCGCCGGTCATCGTCGCAGCTACCCTGCGTTTCGCCGGCGCCATCATCACCGAATCCGGCCTTTCCTTCCTGGGCATGGGCGTTCAGCCGCCGACCCCCACCTGGGGCAATCTACTGAGCAACGCCCAGACCGACATGATTAACGCCCCCTGGATTGCCATCTTCCCTGGCCTGATGATCTTTATCACGGTGATTGCTGTCAACTATATCGGCGACGGACTCCGCGACGCCCTGGATCCGCGCCATGTCATGGAGCGAAGCTGATGCGCACCCTGAGCCTGGGAATGACCTTAATGCTGATGGTCCTGCCGTTGGCCCCCGCTGTTCAAGCCCAGACCCCGCCTCCACCCCTGCAGGTTCTGATGGGGGGCGGGTACGCCGACCTGTACACCGGTTTCAGCCGCGTACTGCTGAGCCGCGCTCAGCAAGGCCAGGTTAAAGTCCTGGTCCTGGCGCCGAGTTATTCTTCCAATCCCCTGAGCATCACGCCGGGAGAGCGCGAAACCAACATCAACGATGCGGAACGGCGGCGTTACGAACTGGAAGAAGCCTGCAAACGCGCCGCTCCAGAGGGCGTAACCTGCACCGCGCGCCTCGTCCCGGTTTTCGTGCGCGACGACGCTCTGAACCTTCCCATCGCTGACTATTTCACCCCCGATGTCACCGGCGTCTTTTTCCTTGGCGGCGATCAGACTGTAGCCATGCAGGTGTTGGCCGACACGCCGGTGGAGGACGCTCTGGAAGTGCTTTACGAACGCGGGGCCGTCTTGGGCGGAACCTCGGCGGGATGCGGCTTGCAGAGCCGGACCATGCTGGCCACGTATGCCGAAAATTTCGCCGCCTCCAACGCCCTGGATTTTGGCGCTGCCGAGGTGTGGCATGACGCGCAGCATCGCGGCTTGCGTTTCGGTCTGCAAAACGCCATCATAGACCAGCATTTTCAGCAGCGTGGGCGCCTGGGACGGCTCTTGAATGCCCTGGCGCTGCCAGGTATCCCGCACATCGGGCTGGGCGTGGATGCTTACACCGGGGTCAGCGTGGAGGCCGGGCGCTACGTGCGGGACGTTTTCGGCCTGTACACCGTCACCGTGCTGGATGCCGAAACTTATCACGCCGCCGAAGGCGTGCGCTATCACGGTCCGCGCCACACCCTCAGCCTCCGCAACGTTCTGGTGCATCTTTTAGCTCCGGGGACGATGGGATACGATCTTCAGACGCGCAGTACCGACTGGGGCACACCGCCGCCGGTCGTGGAACGCGAGTACACAGCGCTCCGTCTACCGGCGGGTGCCGGCCCCTTGCTCCTGGGGGGAGGACAGACGACTCTGGAGGCCAACCCTGTTCTGGAGCGCTTCCGCGCGTGGGTGGACAGCGCTTCCGGCCCTGTGCTCATCGTGGCTACCGGATACGCGAATGAGCGTCCGGCTCTGCGCACGGCAGACCGCTGGGCAAAAGCTCTGGGCCTTCCCGCGCAGCAGGTGTACCTGGCCCCCAATGCCCAGGACCCTATCGCCTTGCCGGAGAACGTCAGCGGGATTCTGCTCACGGGCATGGATGCTTCGCTCATTCCCGTAAGCGCGCTGACCCCGGTCAAAGAGGCCTGGTTGCGCGGTGTCCCCGTCTTTGCGGATGGCACCGCTGCGGCGGTGATGGGCGCCTTTTACGCCCCCTATGGCCCGACCCCGTTGGAAGGCGACGAACGCGAAATCGCCGTCCAGAAGGCTTTCCTGGAGGGGTATACGCAGCTTGCACCGGGGTTGGCCCTGGTTAATGCGACTTTTGAGCTGCGTGTTCTGGAGGATGTGCGCTGGGGACGCCTGTTTTCCCTGGCGTTTTACCATCCGGATCTGCTGGCTGTGGGGTTGACCGAAAATACCGCGCTCGAAATCAGCGTCGATGGAACTTTTCATCAGGGAAGCAACGTTATAGTTGTGTTGGACTTGCGAACAGCCTTGTTAGGGTGGGGAAGCAATCGGGCTTACAGTATCGCTAACGGGTTGCTGGATGTGTTTGCTGCCGGGGACACGCTGGTGCCGGAACGCGCGGATGTGCAGGCGCAACCAATACCCCAGCCGACCCCGCAGCTTACGCCCGTCAGCACGCCTACGCCTGCGGTGACTGCCACGCCATGGGTTACGGCGGCGCCACCCTCCCCGCCGGAGGCTACGCCAGAGCCTTCGCCAACAACGGCAGGCCCGGAGCAGGCTGCGGCCCGCGTCCCCCTGCCCCTGATAGGGTTGCTTGGGGGGACCCTGGCCCTGGTTTCGGCCCTGGGGTTCTGGCTTTTGCGGCGCTGGCGGAGGCAGCCCTGAAATCGTAAGTCCACACTAATCTCTGGTGAGCGAGGTCGTGGCTTATGCGTCGGATCGGGTTTGCTTTTGTCTTGTTGGTGCTGGTGTTGAGTGCCTGTGCGCGGAATACGCCGACTCTCACAGTTCCGCCTGAAAAGCAGGTGGTCATTATCTATGAACGGAGCGGTGGCATCGCTGGCATGAGTCAGCGCTGGTTGATTTATTCCGATGGATCGGTTGTGGACGCTCAGGGGCGGGGGATTCAGGTAGATGCCCAGGAGATCTATGCTCTGGTGACGCGCATCACGAACGCTGGTTTCTTTTCGTGGGCCGAAGCTTATATGCCTGAAGACCCCTGTTGTGATCGCTATACTCACGTCTTGACGGTGACCGCCAATGGCAAGACGCACCGGGTGGAGGTGTTGGATGGAACGCCTGGCGCGCCGCAGGAACTCTGGATAGTGTTGGAGGATGTGCAGCAGTTAGTCCAGCGTATTCCGTAAGTTTCTGAGCTGTCTGGTTTGCCCTGGCCGTGTTCGTCCGTTGCCAGACGGATGGAGACGGCTTTTGGGCTTTGTGTCATTGACAAATCTTCGCGATATGCTAAACTCCATTTACGTCATTCTTCCCCCCTTCGGTAAGTTGCCCCTACGGGGGGGTAAGCCCTGTTTCTGGAACCTGGTTACGCTTCCCACGGTTTTCAGGACAGGGGACGCCACATCTGGCGTCGGCTCTGTGAATGGGATAAGGAGGTGCGGTTATCGGAAACAAGTCAGACATGGTTGCAGGGTCCAGTTCAAAGTGTACCATTTTCATGTTCCGAAGGAGAGACTTTCCCATGAAGCGTTTTAAGTTGTTGTCCCTGGCCCTGGTTGTTTTGCTGGTTCTGGTCCCCACGTTCAGCCTCGCGGCTGAAGCCCGCCCCACGGGGCAAACTCGTGTGATGATTCAGTTCCGTCCTGGTGCTAAAGCCCAAATCCACAATGCCCTGACGCAATTGGACGATGTGAAGGTCCACTATGAGTTCGACAACCTGAACACCATAGCCGTCAGTGTGCCGACGGCTGCCCTGGAGGGCCTGCGCCGCAATCCAAATGTGGTGTTGATCGAAGAGGATGTGGCGCGCTATCCTATGGGGCAGACGGTGCCCTACGGCATTGATCTCGTCCAGGCGCGCGATATTTGGGATGCCGATCGCAATGGCGCCGTGGATGCCGGTGCGCCGACCGGGTCCGGCATTACCGTCTGTATCATTGACTCCGGCTTGATGGTGAATCACGAGGATTTCGCCGGGGTGAATATCATCGGCGGGTATCCGACCGGTTGGAATACTGACTACTGCGGTCATGGCACGCATGTGGCCGGGACCATTGCCGCGGCGAACAACGCCCTGGGCGTGGTGGGGGTGACGCCGGGTGGTGTGTCCCTGTACATCGTGAAGGTGTTCGGCGATGATTGTGGCTGGGCCTACAGCTCGACCCTGGTGGATGCCGCTAACCGCTGCGCCAGCGCTGGAGCAAAAATCATCAGCATGAGCCTGGGTGGTTCGAAGTCCTCGGTAACGGAAAAGAATGCCTTTGCCAATCTCTACAGCCAGGGCATCCTTTCCATTGCAGCCGCGGGCAACGATGGCACCACGGCTTACAGTTACCCGGCTTCGTACCCCTCGGTGGTCTCTGTGGCGGCGGTGGATGCCAACAAGGTGGTGGCCGATTTCTCCCAGAAGAACAATCAGGTTGAACTGGCGGCGCCCGGCGTGAGTGTTTTGAGCACAGTTCCCTGGTTGTCGGATACGCGCGTGATAGTGGATGGCGTGACTTACAGCGCTCATCACGTGGAAAATGCCGCCTTCGGGAATGTGACGGGCGCGCTGGTCAATGGTGGCCTGTGCGACAGTGTCGGCTCCTGGAGCGGGAAGATCGTGCTGTGTCAGCGGGGCACCATCAGCTTCTACGATAAGGTCCACAATGCTCAGTTGGGCGGTGCGGTGGGCGTGATCATCTACAACAATGTGGATGGCGAGCTGTATGCGACCCTGGGCGATGGTTATTCGTCCACGATTCCGGCTGTGGGGATGACCAAGGCCGATGGGGAGTATCTGGTGGCGAACAAGTTGGGCCGCACGGCCAATCTGGTGGATACCATGACCAAGCCGGCCAGCGGTTACGAAGCCTGGGACGGCACCTCGATGGCGACGCCCCATGTGTCCGGCGTGGCCGCTCTGGTGTGGAGCGGCGTGACCGGCAAGACCAATGTGGATATTCGCAATGCCCTCACCGCCACAGCACTCGATTTGGGCCCGGCGGGTAAGGATGACTCCTACGGCTATGGCCTGGTTCAGGCTTACGCTGCCTGGCAGTACCTGGGCGGCGGTGGTGGCGGCGGTGGCGGCGATACAACTCCGCCAGTCATCAGTGGCGTGTATTCGCGCAAGATCAATACCCGCGGCGGTTTTGAGATTGGCTGGGTCACCGATGAACCGGCCACGACTGTGGTCCAGTTTGTGGGCGGAGGTACCTACACCAATTCCACCCTTGTCACCAATCATGTGATGACCTTCTCCGGCAAGAAGGGGGTGACTTACACCTACTACGTCACCTCGGTGGATGCGGCTGGTAACTCCAGCACGGCCGGTCCCTTTGTGCACCAGAACTGAGTGAGCGGGCCTGTTCCACAAAGCCCGGCCGCTTCTGCGGTCGGGCTTTTTTTGTGTGGGAGATGGCGAAAATCTGTAGTGGTCAGCGACATAATGCAACAGCATGATTCGTTCAATTCACATAAGCCAAACACGGTTTGCGAACTCGTTGGGCGACAGGCCCGGGATT
>DAOTZR010000079.1:0-12288 GCA_034434315.1 Anaerolineae bacterium | reverse complement strand
GGGTGGCGCTTCTCTGTCTGAAAGCGATAAACCATCAGGCCAGGGTGTTTTGGGTCCGATTGGGACTGAAAGTCGTGGCGTTTAGCGATGGGTAACAAAGTGGCGCAGGCCCAGGCCTGCGCCACGCTTGGATAGTGACCACGTTACGGTTAGAGCAACTCCTTGTTCTCCTCTTCGGCAAAGCGCCGTACCTCGCGCGCGTGTTGGGTGAGGCTTTCGCTGGTAGCGCGGGCTGTTTCCTGCGCACCCTTGATCCACCGTTCCCAGCTTGCCCGCAACTCATCCCACAAATCGGCAATATTGCGATAGAAAAACTCGTTCATCTGATCCAGCTCGGCAAACCTGGCCTGAGTGCGTTGTTCTTCAAGGTCGCGGCGGCGCCAGCGATCCTCCTCGGCCAGGGTCCACTTCTGCCAGTCACGGGCCAGGTTGGCCTGCCACTCTTCCCATTGTCGCTTGAAGCGTTCCTCGGTCAGGCGCTGCATTTCAGCCACCTCGGCCTGGCGCTTTTCCAGGCGGGTTTCAAAGGACTCCAGGCTTTCCAACGCCTGTTTGTTCTGGTTGTAGAGAAGCGCATATTTTTGCGTTTGCTCTACCAGACGGGCAACTTCGGCCTTGACCTGTTCGGCCTGATCGGCGTATTGTTTCATCCGTTGTTCGCGTTGAAAATCCGCGACGCGCAGTTCCTCGATGCGGGGTTCGTATGACTTGGCGATCTGCAAGACCTCATCAATGCGTCCAGGTAGCTTGCGTAGGGTATCCTCCATCTGAGTTTGTTTGCGCTCCAATTCCTTAATGGATTGGCCAAGCGGAGGTAAGGCCCCCTCCAGGACCGTGATGCGGCGCGTATCGGCACGGCGTTGCTCTTCAATGTAGACCAGGGTCTGTGCGCGTTCTTCAAGCCGTTTGCTCAGGTCGGACACCGTGGCGTTGATTTGCTGATACTGTCCTTGCAGCCGGGCTTCTCCAGCCTCGCGCGCCTTGAGTTGCTCTTCGTAACGCGGCAAAACACGCAGGCGGGCCTCCAGCTCAACCAGCCGATCGGTGATCATTTGCACATCCGACTGACGAATGCGCTCAGATTCGCTGTGTTCGCGGCGGATCATGTCACGCAGCTCTTCGATCTTACCTTGCGTTTCTTGCGCCTGGCGACTGAGCATCTCCGGATAGGTATCGGTGCGATGCAGCTCCAGTTCCAGACCATTAATCTGTTGCTGCAGGGCCTCAAGGGTTCGGGCCTGAGCCAGGATTAGCTCCTGCTGTTGCTCCAGGCGCTCCTGCAGGGCAGCGATCAGCAGCTTATCTTGTTTGCGCTCCTCATCCAACCAGCGCAGCATTTGTTCCATCTGTGTCAGTTCCATGCTTTCCCCTCACTGTTGGAACGGGTCATCAGTTTATACCTGTTGCTGATTATACCACAGGGCAGTATCACGTTGGGTCGGATTGGCGGTAACGGAGTCGTTGCAGAGTCAGCCATTCCTGGGGCGAGAAAAAACGGCCATACCACAAGAGCAGCCCATAAATGGCCAGAGCGAGGAGAAGGGCCGGCAGGCGACCTGCCAGGGGATAGGCGAGCCAGGCAAGCCCCGCGCTCACCAGAGCGATGAGGAAAAAGCGCCCTATCAGCGTAAACCATCCCAGATAACCGGCGTAATAGCGGAGTGCCAGCATTTGTAATCCCGCCATTAAGGCTTCTATGCCCACCTTCAAAAGCGCTGATGCCAGGTAACTGTGTTGGGGAATGAATACAAGGTTCCCGACTATGCTGAGTACCAGGGCTGTGCCCAGGATGAGGCTGAGCGTTTGCTGACGTTGCAGGGCGATCAGGGCATACTGGCCCAAAGTATTGATCCAGTTCCACAGGATGACCCAGATCGTCAGACGTAGAGCAATGGCTGAGTGGGGCAGATATTGAACGTCGCCCAGAATCAGTACTAACTCCTGGGCATACAGGCTGACACCCAGAGCCAGAGGAAAGGCCAGGCTCAGGAGGACCTTGACGCTCAGGCGATAATCGTGCAAAAAGCGTTCGCGATCCCGGAAGGCCTGGCGAGCCAGGATAGGAAAGAGGGCCAGGGCGAAGTACTGGGGGATGACCGCAATGGTATCCAGGAATTTAAAGGTGACACTGTACCAGCCGGCGACCATACTGTTTTGGACCAGTTGCAGCATGAGCAGGTCTGCGCGGAAATACAAAGCATAGAGGAGGTCACGGAGCATCAGGGGCCAGGCCGAGCGCCTGAGCATGTGCCGCATCGGCGCATCGGGAAGGCGTTGGATTGGGGTGATATAGTGCCGGGCAAGGGTGTAAAGAATCGCCAGCACAATCAGGTTGGTGATCAACGCGTTAGCCGCCAGAAAGACAATGCCGCGTCCCGAAAGCAGGACCAGGGCCCCCAGACTGACCTTGATGAACGAGGCAATACTGGACACCAGGGCCGGATAGGCGACTTGCTCATGGGCATAAAACAGTGCGTCAAAATTCCGGCACAAAGTCGCAGGCAACAGTCCGGCGTAAAGCATGGCCAGGGCCGCCCGTGTCTGTGCCGGCAACGGTGCCAGTCCGCACACAGCACCGACGACCGGCAGGAGCAACAACCACAAGCGGATGCGTACCTGGGCGGCATTGTAGAGGTAACGGGCGCTTGCGGTGGGGGTGCGTGCCACATCGCGGATCAGAATAGCATCCAGCCCGAAATTAACCAGGATTTCCAGCCAGGTGTAAATCACAATCGCGCTGCTATAGTCCCCCGCATTGGCCGGCCCCAGGATGCGCATGAGCAACAGAGCGGCGTAGGCAAAGTCCATGCCGCGGTTAAGCAGGTTAAGCACAACCGGCACGCTACTGTTGCGGGCAACGCGGGCCAGGTCACTGCTTGCGGAAAGCGTCCCGTAGAATCTGTACCAGATCCAGAGCACCGTCAGGAACACCAGGCTCATGCTGCTCAGGAATGTGACAAACAGACTGGGGCGTGCCATGGGCACGAGCGTCCACCAGTCCCGCAGCAGGTCCTGCAAAGCTAGAGCAGCAGGTGTGGGCTGAAGGGCTGGAACGGACATGATAAGCGCCAGGAGACTTACCCCCAGAGCCAGGCCTTCCCAGATGGGCCTGCGCTTCAACCAGCGCGGCAGGTAGATGGGGCAACGCGCAACGCGCAGCACAATCCCCCCCAGCGCCCAGGCCAGCGCGGTGCGGTTTAAAGGGGTAAGGATGATGCCGCCCCAAAAGGCCAGGGCCGCCAGATGGGTTAAGGGGACATCGTCCCCTTGCAAAAGGAGCCAGCGCCGTAAACCGTTGGGCCTGGGCGCGGGCTGTCCCCCGTCCGGACCGTGAGATAGGCGCAGGGCGCGCACACTCTCAGCGCCGTGCACTGCGCTCAGGCTCCAACTTAGAAGCCACAGAGCCCGGGCATCCAATCCCGCAGCCAGCGCTATCAGACTGATAGCCAGCCCGGCCAGTTCGAGAGGTACGTCTCGCCGACGCCAGGCCTCCAGCCAGGCATAGAGCACCAACCCATGGCCTAAGGCCTGCCAGGGTATAGCTGGCAGCGGGTAGGGTGGGGGTGCGATCCGCCAGGGGATGGTCAATTGCGGCGCACTCAGGCCCAGGGCCAGGATGAGCGCTGCGCCGAACAACCCGGCGGCGCCGGGTTGCCTGGAGGCTATGATAAGCAGCAGCACGGCGAACAAAAGGTAGAGGACCAGCGCGGTGCCCTTATCATCACCCAAAATAACCAGGGCCAGCAGTGGGGCGACCGGCAGGGCCCAGGGAATCTGCAGGGAAAGTCGGCGGTGCCTGAGCGCACGGTCTACGCATAAAGCCAGCCAGGGCAGCCAGGGTAGGGCGGGAGAGGTGAGGCCAGGGAGGAGCCGGATCCCCGCTCCCAGGGTGGCGCCCAACAGAGCGCTCAGACGTGACGCGCCGCGCGCCCGTGCCAGCAGATACAGGCCACTGACCCAGAAGGCCTGCTCGATCAGCCCAAGGCTTAGCCGGGCCAGCGCCGGTGGAAGCAGCAGATAGGCCAGGTTAAGCGGATAGAAACGTGCATTGAGGGGGGACTGGCTTCCCAGGGCTCCGGTTCCAATCAGGCTTAGCAGGGTGAGCCAAAGCGCAAGCAACAGATCGGTCTTAGAGCGTTGCACGCACGCTGTCCTCGTCAATGCGGTCGTCCGAGGTTAAATGCCGATGCCGCCAGCGGACTTCCCAGACCCGCCAGGCAGCTTCGATCTGGATTTTCAGGTTCATTTTGGAGCGCCCGGCCCGGCGTTCCGGAAAGTAGATGGGGACTTCGCGGATGCGGTAGCCTAAGCGGTGCGTCAGGTACGTAAGCTCTACCTGGAAGACGTAACCCTGGGCCTGTACACGTTGCTGAGGCCCCAGGCCGATCAGCGTAGCACGACGCCAGGCGCGAAAACCGCCGGTAACGTCACGGTAAGGGAGGCCCAGAATCGTCCGGGCGTAGAAATTACCCCATCCGGATAGGGCTTTGCGCAGCGGGCTCCAGGTTTTGTCGGTATCGCCACCCGCCACATAGCGCGAGCCGATGACCATGTCGGCTTCGTCCAGGGCGTCCAGCAGGCGCGGTACATCCTGGGGCTGGTGGGAAAAATCGCAATCCATCTGGATCAGGCGCCGGGCGCCCTGGGCCAGGGCGTAGCTGAATCCGGCTTTGTAAGCGAAGCCCAATCCGCGCGGCCCTGAACGGTGCAGGACGTGGACACGTTGGGGGTAGCGGCTGGCCAGAAGCTCAGCCGCATCCCCCGTCCCATCTGGAGAAAGATCGTCCACAACCAAAATGCGCAATTCCGCTATGGGTAAAGCCAGGAGGGTTTCGACCATGGCGGTGATATTTTCGATTTCATTGTAGGTGGGCAAAATAATCCAGGTCATGTGCGACTCTATCCTGTTGCAAAATCACAGAGGGCCGGGAACTCCGGCCCTCTGCTGTTCAACGCTATTACCTAAACAGTGCCTGGCGCACTTTCGGGATCATTTCACCTTCGACCAGGGAAGGAATTTGAGCGGAGGTCAGCATGGCCAGTTCAAATTCGATGCGCGGGAGTGGCGTGCCATCGCTCAAAACGCCGCTTTCCCAATCGCGATGGGGGTAGAAGAACGAAATGGCCTCATTCAGGCGCTGGTGGAGCCGCCCAATGGTGACGTAGCCCTGGGTGGCCGGAACCAGCATTATGAAGTCATAGGTATCCAGTTGGCCGACGAAGGGGTCGTGTTGGATGACTTCAGCAGCGGTATTCTGCAGGATGAGCACAACCGCGCGCAAGACATCATCGTGGGCGACGAAACCATAAGCATCGCCAAAAGCTTCCATCTTGTGAATGCGAATGCCGATCAGGGCCAGGTTTTTGTCATCGGCTACGCGTTCGATTTGTTCTTCTACCAGTTGCTGCGTCGGCAGCATGGTGATGGGATGAAGCATGGACTCGCGACTGCTGCGCCGGAAAATGTTGCGGACGCGATAGCGCAGTTCTTGCACATCGAAGGGCTTGGTGATATAGTCCACCGCTCCCAGTTCCAACCCGGTCAGCCGATCTACCCGTTCGCGGCGCTCGGTGAGGAAGATGATCGGAGTATGGTTGGTGCGCCGATGCGCGCGCAGGCGGGAGCAGACCTCGTAGCCATCAATGTCAGGCAGATGGATATCGAGAATGACCAGGTCGGGCGGATTTTCGATGGCCAGATCCAGAGCATCCTGCCCCCAGGCCGCGTGAGATACTTGATACTTGAGCGCGCTGAAGTAATTGATCAGCATCTCGGCGGTCTTGGCGTCATCCTCAACCACGAGAATATGTCGGGTTGCGCCTTCACCAGTTTTTACAGTCACGTTCCTGCTCTTTACCCGATAGGCTCTTTGTAGATGGCGAAGCTGCAGGAGTCATCGCCCGTCGCAAAGCACTTGATCTCATCAACGCGGAAGGTACGCCCGCCGCTTACCCAACGCAGCGATTCCTCAAGCAGGCCGGTGGCCACAAAGCAGATAGGCCGGTCGGCTTTGCGTCCCCAGCACACGGGGCAGCGATGAATGTGGTAGAGCAGGTGATCGCCACCGGGGTCTTCAACGCTGGTGTTCTGGTCGCTCAATTGGGTAAAGATTTTAGCCATAGCGGGCAACCCAGCCTTCAGCTTGGCCTGAAGCGGCAACACCTTGAAGGCCAGGTCGCTAACGCCAACCAGGGCACCGAAGTTCGCCAGAGCCTGGGCAAAGAGAACCCGTCCAGCGCGCAAGGCCAGGCCGCGTCCGCCACGGGGGCCGTACATCTCTTCCAGGGCCTGATTTAAGGCGGTGAAATAGGCGAAATCGAACTCCTTTTCCAGATTGTCCGGAGGAAGATTGTCAATCAGGTGCGGGAGGCCTGCCATATTCAGGACGGCATTCAACCCGTTACGTCCCATGATTTCTTCGAGTGCGCCCAGGAAAATCAAAGCAAATCGGTTCGGGTAATAAAAACCACTGGGTTGAGGAGTAATAGCCACGGCAAACCTCCTTTGAGTTACAGAATCGCAGCCAGCTCTTCAGCCGCCCGGCGCATATCCAGGAAAAGCAGGCCCAGTTTGGCCTGTTGACGCGCCAGCACGGTGAGAACAGCCTCTTCACCAACAGCGCGGAGAATAACGTAACCTTTTTCTCCGCGCACGTAAACTTCGTCCAGCATGCCGCGTCCTAACTCACTGGCGATGCGTTCGCCCAGGGACAACATGGCCGCAGACATGGCCGAGACACGGTCCTCTTCGACGCCTTGAGGAAGCGAAGAAGCTATAGAAAGCCCATCTACGCTAACAATGGCGGCAGCTTCAACATCTGGACTGCTTACTTGAAGTTCGCGCAGTCGTTCAACCATTTGTTCATTGCGAGAACGATTAGCCATAGCGTATCCTCCGGTTGATTTCATACTTGAAAAAGTGCTCTGACAGTTAGCAAAAGGTTACCACAGGAAATAACCCTTGTCAAGCTGTCCTTGCACACATCAAACCTATGCTATCCTTATTTGGCAGTTTGTCAAATTTATTTGTAAACGCCCTGCCCTGCGTTTCCTGCACGGCTCGTCCTTACGGCCTCATGGCGTTCTGAAATAGCCTTGTAGTTTTGTGTTCCCTGGCGCAGGATTCACCCTGCGCGTCATCGTTCCTGGTTCAGCTAAAGTATAGAAATGATTGAGAAAAATGCAAACCAGGATATGGTCGAGTCCTTCCGAAGCTTAAGGTCCGACCCAGCGTCGGAAGATGGTATCCAGGCTACCATCAGCCTTCATCTGCTCTAACAAGTCGGCGACGGTTTTGATAAGCGCCTCGTCCTCACGGCGGGCAACGATGACATACATTTCGTCGGTGACGCTTTCGTCCAACAAGCGCAGGTTGGATGATTGAAAGCGGGCACGGTGAGCGAGCAGAGCATGGGTGACAAAGGCGTCTACTGCTCCTTGTTCCAGAGCGGCTATGGCTTCCTGATCCGTGGCATACGTCACGATTTCTGGTGCGGGATTGAGCATGTATTGCCAGCGCGTGACTTCCAGTAGTCCTTCTGAGGCATTCAGGACAGCGATACGGGCTCCGCTTAGATCGCGTTTGGCTTGAATGGTTGAATCGGCCCGTACGAGAATGAGCTGGCCGGCATTGAAGTAGGGTGGGCTGAAAGCATAACTGGCCAGGGTCGAGCCTTCTGGATACAGGGCGGAAATAATGAGATCGGCTTGTTGGTTGTCCAGAACCTGATAAAGCTTGTCGTAGGGCTGCAGCACGAATTGGACCTCGACGTTAAGACGTCGTCCCAACTCGCGGGCCAGATCAACGTCTATGCCTTGAATTTGCCCGTTGATTTCTTCCTCAAAGGGGGGGAAAGAGGGATCCATAGCGATACGCAGTTTCCCTTGTTGGTGGATACGTTCCAATGGACCGGACGCGGCAACGTCGGCACAGGCACTGACGCCTATCAGGCTCAGGCATAACAGGAGCAGGTGAACAAAAGCTTTTTTCATGGATGATCGTTATCTCCTCAGGCCATCTCACGATTTCACAGCGTATAGCTGGCGCCGACCTCCAGAACTAAGGGCTGGCTGCTGGTTTCTGCTTTGACCCTCGCGGCCCAGGCATGGGGATCCTGGGCGATCAGCCCCCAGGTAGCATAGTGCATGGGGATGACGAGGCGCGGGCGGATGAGTTTCACGGCGCGGAGGGCATCATCCGGGCCCATGGTGTAGTTATCGCCGATGGGCAAAAGGGCTAGGTCAATGCCCTCATCGCCGATCAGGCTCATGCCGGCAAAAAGCCCGGTGTCGCCGGCATGGTACACTTTTTTCCCTTCCGCGTTGATGAGGACACCAGCCGGCATGCCGCCATAACTGCCGTCGGGCAGGGAGGAGCCATGGACGGCCTGGGTGAGTTTGACGTAGCCAAACGGATGGTGAAAGCCTCCGCCAATGTGCTGGGCATGGACCCGCTCCAGGCCCTGTTGTTTGGCCCAGCGGGCAATTTCGGCATTGGCGATGAGCAGTGCCTGACAACGCCGGGCTATGCTCAAAGCGTCTCCCAGGTGATCGCCGTGCCCATGGGTGACAATGATGTAGTCGGCTGTTACCTCATCCGCTTTAACCGGCGCTTGAGGGTTGCCGCTGAAGAACGGATCAATCAAAACGCGGTGTTCGCCAATGGTGAGTCCCCAGGTTGCATGTCCATACCAGGTTACAAGCATTGTCTCCCTCCTTGAGTAGGCTTCTTGAATAGTTTCTGACCCACTGCATTGGGCTTACTGTTTTGAACAGAAGCGCTCCGGCCTATATCTCCGGTTTCTCTTTGGGCTTTTCCGGTGCATCCGGTGCAATCGGATTGAGTTTGCCTTTCATTTTATTCAGGCGCTCCATGAGCCGTTGCTCAAAGCCATGGCCGCGCGGTTTGAACCATCCGCCTGGCACGCCTTCGGGCAGGTAGCGTTGTTCAACCCAACTGCCCGGATAATCGTGGGGGTAGAGGTAGGTAGGACTACTCCCCAGGGTGCGACGATAGTGCCCGGCCAGGGTCGGACTGAGGGCGCTGCTCTTATCGCGCAGGTAGAGGGGTGGGGGGGTGTAGCCGTGCTCTTGCAGATAAGCCAGGACTTCCCAATACGCACCCACGCTGTTGGACTTGGGGGCTGTGGCCAGGTACAGGGTGGCTTCGGCCAGGTGATACTGCCCTTCGGGCATGCCTACCCATTCAAAGGCCTGGGCGCAACTGTGGACCAGGAGGATGGCCCAGGGATCGGCCAGGCCTACGTCCTCGGCGGCCAGGATGAACAGGCGGCGGAAGATGAAGCGCGGGTCTTCCCCAGCGCTGACCATTTTTGCCAGGTAGTAGAGCGCGGCATCAGGATCGGAGCCGCGGACGGACTTGATGAAGGCGCTGATGGTGTCGTAATGTTCATCGCCGGCACGGTCGTAGTGCAGGGCCCGCTGCTGAATGGATTCCGCGGCAATGTCCAGGGTGATGTGTCGGACTCCGCCTGAATCCGGGGCGGTGGATTCGACGGCCAGCTCCAGGGCGTTAAGCGCGCTGCGAGCATCGCCGCCGGCCACAGTTGCCAGATGTTCACGTGCGTCGGGCGTCAGTTCGATGGCCAGATGGCCATAGCCCCGTTCGGGATCGCGTAAGGCCATGTCCAGCAGGCTTGCGATTTGTTCTGCGGTGAGGGCTTCAAAGCGGAAGACGCGCGAACGACTGATCAGGGGCGGAATGATTGAAAAATAGGGGTTTTCGGTTGTCGCCCCAATCAGGATCAGGGTGCCATCTTCGACGATGGGGAGCAGGGCGTCTTGCTGGGCTTTGTTCCAGCGATGAATTTCATCAATCAGCAGGATGGTGCGTTGCCCGTGCAGACGCATGCGCTCGCGGGCGCCCTCGACGATTTTGCGCAGTTCCGGTAGGCCTGCCAGAACGGCGTTCAGGGTTTCGAAGGCCATTCGCGTGTGTTGGGCAATGAGCAGGCCCAGGGTGGTTTTGCCGCATCCCGGCGGTCCCCAGAAAATCAGGGAGGAGAACAGTCGATCGGTTTCGATCGCTCGTCGCAGCAGACGGCCTGGTCCAATGATGTGTTCCTGGCCGACAAATTCGTCCAGGCTGCGCGGACGCATGCGCGCCGCTAAGGGAGCCGCTTTTTTTAATTGTTCTCTTTGGGCATAGTCGTATAAGTCCATAGCCGATCTGTTGCAAAGCTTTTTTATGTCATGCATGGATATTACAATCTTAACTGTTGATATCCCCCATGTCAAGTATACCGCGTTTGACCGGACTGACAATCTTTTGAGGGGATTTCAAAGTGTGCTGGGAAATTCAGGGCAGGGTTCAATGCTTCTGCGCGCCCTGGCCTGAATAAGGCGTGCGGCGGGGTATTTGGGGTGTGGATAACCAGCAGGGGATGTGTCCGTTGATCAGGTCAGCGCGTCGGGCAGGCGAAAGGTTCCGTCGGGTTGAGGGGAAAAGTCGTAAACGACGCTGACGGCGTCCAGGTTGAGGGGGCCGTACAGGTGTGGGTAGGCTTGTCCAGAGGCGTAGCAGTCTTCGTAACGCAGCGGGGCCTGGAGTCGGGTGACGTCAATGATGAGAAGGACCAGGCCTGTCTGTCCGTGGTAGAGGGTGTTGGCCACGCTTAAAATTTGCGCGGTTGTTGAGCAGTGAATGAAGCCTTCGCTGGCAAGTGTGTCGGCTGTGTAAAGCCCGGCGCGCTGTGCTGCTTCCCAGGCCGGGCGGGAGGTAATGTGGACGATGCGAGTTTCCATGGGCGGATCCCCTCTTCATCAATAAAGATAAAAAATGAGGGCCAGCCCAGCGGCCGGCCCTGCAGTTGGGTAAGAGCTTTAGTAGCGCAGTAAGGCTCCGATGTGCGCTTCGCCTAACAGACCATCGGGCACGACTTCGACTGTGCCGCCTTTTTCGATGACCTGGGTAACGACGGCTTCCGCCGCGTCGGGAATGTCTTCAAAAGTACTGGAGCAGAAGGGACAGACGTTCAGCTCCTGGGTAGTCAGATAGCCACATCCGGTGCAACGGTATCCAACTTGATGGAAGTTGCGTTCGACAACCCATACTTGAATCCGACCTTCGTGTGCGGCGCTGAGGGTGTCGTCCAGGCGCACAACGCCGTTGCTGCCTTTGGCAGCGGCTGTGACGACCATCTCCACCAAATCAGCCTGACGTTGTTTTTGCAGGTCCTCCAGGATGGCCTGGGATTGTTGGCGCAGTTCGACTTCGTTGGTGTCCAGGTCGGCGTTGAAGGAGCCTACGATGATTTCGCGGATGTGCTGGGGCAGGTATTCCCGGAGTTGGGCCAGGGTGCGCTCGGTGCCGGCTAGCAGGAGCCGCCGGGGATGGTGTTGCTGGCAGAAGTTCACCAGCGCCTCGGCTACATCGCGCAGGTTGCGCTGCACGATTTCGGCTTCTTTGCGCCCAGAGAGGGGGGCTCCACCGCGCATGCCCACGACCGAGGACCCGCGTCCCTTGCGTACGGTACGTACTTCCTCGCCGATGACTTCGGCGATTTCGACGATTTCACCCATCTCAAAAAGGTAGAAGCGCGCCTGCTGGCGATCGGTGACGGCCACGACGTAGCGCCCGTAAAGTCCGACCAGCTCCACCAGTGGCGAAATGTAAGGTTTGTTGGCAATCGTAACGCCTGAGACAACGGCAACGGCCAGGGGATAGACTATCCAGATGCCTTCGGCTTTGCGGCTAAAGATGACCAGACCGCGCCCGCTCCAGTCGTACTCGAAGTCTATGTAGTGTTTTACCGCTTCAATGTCTTCGGCATCTGCAAGGTCCTCGGCCTGTTTGAGGAGGTCGCGCAGGGTTAGTTTGTACTCGTCTACTGTGTGCTGGGTTGGGTCCACGTCGAGGTAAAGGCTCAAAATCGGCCCTTGAGCCTGAAGCATGGCTATCTCACGCAACGTCTTTTCCTCGAACATAGCTCTATCCTTTCTTCAAAAGTGTGGGATAGGACTGGTGGAGTCCGTTAGTGATGTTTGAGCCGTTTACTCACCTCCTTTCTGTAGGCTTATAGAATGCAAAGCCCACGGTGACGTTGGACGGTGTATCCGTCACTGTGGGCTTCCGGTATTTTAACTATGGTCTCTGTGAGGTTGCCTCATACCGTGTCCTTTAACGACAGGTCTAAATTTATTGTATGCATTTTATGGACTCTTGTCAAGCGTTTAACTGAGCTTCGGACGTGAGTTCGGACATGGGTGGCAAGAATCTCCTGGTTGCGTCAAAATTGGGCTTGTAGCACATTATAGGCCCAAACCAGG